>NZ_JBMOLD010000011.1:0-52857 GCF_049325435.1 Melioribacter sp.
AAGTGGTCTAAGGCGAAGGTCTGCAACCCGCCTCAGGCGGGCGAATCCGACCGCTGATTAATCGTTCTTCAAAAAAGTTTTTTTTATTATTGGCGGCGTAGCCAAGTGGTCTAAGGCGAAGGTCTGCAACCCGCCTCAGGCGGGCGAATCCGACCGCTGATTAATCGTTCTTCAAAAAAAAGTTTTTTTATTATTGGCGGCGTAGCCAAGTGGTCTAAGGCGAAGGTCTGCAAAACCTTTATTCGTCGGTTCGAATCCGACCGCCGCCTCTGCATTTTTTTGCACTCCCATGTTTTACGTTTACGTCTTAAGGAGCCTGAAAGACAACAAGAGATATGTCGGATTGACATCCGACATTTCACGTCGTTTCAGGGAACATCAGAATGGATCAGTCAAGTCCACCCGCCACCGTAGACCCTTTGAGTTAATTTATTATGAATCTTACGAAAACAAATCCGAAGCCATGAAAAGATGATTATTTTTCAATCCGGTATCTTATACACTATTATCAATCACTAAAAATTAATCTTAAATTTTACTTCTAATATGCACCCTTTAATTCTATTATGTCGTTACACACATCCGTAGAAATAGTAGTACTATTAATTTTTTTACTCCTGAAATAAAGTTATTTTTGTGATACGAAATTTTTTAATTTTATGGATACAAGAAAAGACAGTGATTATATTTTGCGATGTTTTGAATTAGCGCGCAAAGGGCAAGGCAAAGTCGAGCCAAACCCCATAGTGGGATGCGTCATCGTAAGAGATAATAAAATATTATCCGAGGGGTATCATGAATATTTTGGCGGACCGCATGCGGAAGCTAATGCGATTAATAATGCCGGAGTAAATCTTGAAGGCTCTACCCTCTATTGCAATCTCGAACCGTGCTGTCATACAAATAAAAAGACTCCCCCCTGCGTGCCATTAATAATTAAGAACAGAATCAAAAAAGTTGTAATATCGTCAATAGATCCCAATCCGCAGGTGAACGGCAAAGGTATTGAGGAATTGCGACAAGCGGGTATAGAAGTAATTGTGGGAATTCTGGATAATGAATCTAAAGAATTAAATAAAAATTATTTTGAAAGTTTTAAAAATGTTTAGCGGTATAGTAGAAGAAATAGGGAAAATAGAGAGAGTCGACAGAATCGAGAACGGGATACAATTTTCGATTAGCGGAAAAAATATATTCGAAGATTTAAAATTGGGAGATTCCGTAGCGGTAGACGGAGTATGTCTAACAGTTACGTCGATAAATAATAATTTATTCAACGTTGATGCTGTCGGAGAGACGTTGCTGAAAACAACCCTCCGTAATTATAACGCGGGTAATTTTGTTAACTTAGAGCGCGCAATAAAATATAACGAAAGAATCGGCGGACATCTAGTACAGGGACATGTTAATTATACGGGGAAAATTAGAGGCATAATTCCCAAAGGAGAAAATTATTTATTGGAAATTTCGTATCCTTACCAATTGAAAAAATATTTTATAGATGAAGGCTCTATAGCTGTTAACGGCGTCAGTTTAACTATTGCCCGGTTATATGAAGAGTACTTGGTAATATCCGTTATTCCATATACGTGGGAACATACAACACTAAAATTCAAAAAACCAGGCGATCTCGTTAATATCGAAGTTGACTTGATTGCCAAGTATGTAGAAAAATTGATTAATTCGAAAGAAGATTCAAATTTTACGACTGATAAATTAAAAAAGATGGGTTATTAAAAGATGTCCAACGAAAATAAGTTGAATACAATCGATCAGGCGATCGAGAGATTCAAAAAAGGCGAGATGGTTATTGTAGTTGATGATGCAGACCGCGAAAATGAAGGCGATATTATTATGGCTGCCGAATTTGCTACTCCTGAAGCGGTAAATTTTATTACCCGCGAGGCAAGGGGCATTTTGTGCGTGGCAATTACACCCGAAAGAGCCGATCAGCTTGGGCTCGACTTAATGGTAAAATACAACACTTCCCCGCACCAAACTCCCTTTACGATATCTATCGATTATCGATACGGCACAACTACAGGCACTTCGGCTTTTGACCGGGCAAAAACAATAAAGGCTATTGCCGATAAAAACGCAGGCGCAGATGATTTCGTGCGTCCGGGACACGTATTCCCTCTTGTAGCAAAACCGGGAGGCGTGTTAAAAAGAGCCGGGCATACCGAAGCCGCTGTCGACCTTGCCAATCTGGCAGGACTTTTCCCTGCCGGTGTTTTGTGTGAAATTCTCGACAGCGACGGTACAATGTGCCGAGGCGAAAGATTAAACGAATTCGCTAAAAAGCATAACCTGCCTGTTATTTCCATTGCGGATTTAATTGAATTCCGCAGGAAACAAGAAAAATTAATTAAAAAAATCGTGACTGTCGACCTGCCGTCCAAACACGGTAATTTCAAGCTTCATTTATACGAAAGCACAATAGAACCGCACGAGAATGCAATAGCGCTGGTTAAAGGAGACATATCCGACGGTAATCCCGTTTTAGTTAGAGTTCATTCCGAATGCCTGACGGGCGATGTGTTCGGTTCTTTAAGATGCGACTGCGGAGACCAACTCGCCACAGCCCTCGAAATGATCGAAAAAGAAGGAAGAGGCGTTTTGCTCTATATGAAACAAGAAGGAAGAGGAATCGGCTTGGTAAACAAGTTGTTGGCTTATTCACTTCAGGAGAAAGGTAAAGATACCGTGGAAGCAAACGAGGAACTCGGTTTCAAGGCAGACCTCAGGGATTATGGCATGGGAGCTCAAATTTTGAAAGACCTCGGCATTTCAAAAATAAGATTACTCACGAATAATCCGAAAAAAATTATCGGATTAAAAGGATACGACCTCGAAATAATAGAGCGCGTACCGATTGAAATACCCGCAAATGAAGTAAATAAAAAGTATCTTAAAACCAAAGCGGAAAAATTGGGACATATTATAAAAAATTTATAATCAGGAGGAAGCATGGTTAAAACTACCGAAGGGTTACTAAATGCGGAAGGCAAAAAATTTGCAATTGTTGTTTCGCGTTTTAACGAAATGGTATCGAAACAATTATTAAACGGCGCTCTCGATTGCTTAATCCGTCACAAAGCAGATGAATCTAATATTCAGGTATACTGGGTACCCGGTTCTTTCGAAATTCCGTTAACTGCGCAAAAGTTGGCGCAAACAAAAAAATTTGACGCTATAATTTGCCTGGGCGCCGTAATAAGAGGCGGAACCCCTCATTTCGAATATGTGGCTTCCGAAGTTTCAAAAGGAATAGCCAATGTTTCGTTAAACAGCGGACTACCCGTAATATTCGGAATAATTACGGCTGATTCGATGGATCAGGCGCTGGAACGAGCAGGCGTTAAAGCGGGCAATAAAGGCTGGGACGCAGCATTGTCCGCCATTGAGATGACTGACCTATTCAGTAAAATTTAACGGTCATTTAATTCTTCATTGAGAAATTTTCCGGTAATACTTTCTTTGATATTTGCAATTTCCTCAGGCGTTCCGGCGGCAATAATATTTCCGCCGGCTTCTCCCCCTCCGGGACCCAAATCGATTATATAATCCGCAACTTTAATTACATCCAGATTGTGTTCAATGACTATTACAGTATTTCCCTTTTCGACAAGTTGATTTAGAACATTTAATAAAATTCTTACGTCTTCAAAATGGAGTCCGGTAGTCGGTTCATCGAGTACATAAACCGTTTTGCCCGTTGCAACTTTGCTCAATTCCGTCGCTAATTTCACGCGCTGCGCTTCTCCTCCGGATAAAGTCGTAGCTTGCTGCCCCAACCGAATATACCCCAGTCCCACGTCGTAAAGAGCTTTAATTTTTCTGTGAAGCACGTGCAAATCTTCAAAAAACCGAAGCGCTGCTTCAACCGTCATATCCAGTATATCCGAAATCGATTTAGTTTTATAAAGGATTTCAAGCGTTTCCCTGTTATATCTTCTTCCGTTACAAGCTTCGCAAATTACATAAACATCAGGCAAGAAGTTCATTTCGATTTTTTTGACTCCGTCGCCGCCGCATTCTTCGCATCTGCCGCCTTTTACATTGAAGCTGAAACGACCGGCTTTATAACCGCGTACTTTCGATTCGGGCAGTTGAGCAAATAAATCCCTGATATGAGTAAATATGCCTGTATAGGTGGCAGGATTAGATCGCGGAGTTCTCCCGATAGGCGTCTGGTCAATTTCGATTATTTTATCGATATACTCAAGACCTTTAATTTCCTTATAAGGCAATGGGACTACTTTGGAATTATAAATATGTTTATAAAGAACACGAACCAGAGTTTCGTTAATTAACGTCGATTTGCCCGAACCGCTTACACCGGTTACGAGGGTTAATGTGCCAAGCGGTATTTTAAGATTAACATTCTTTAAATTATTTCCCGACGCGCCTGTTAATTCCAAAAATTTTCCGCTTCCTTTCCTTCTCTTTTCAGGCACTTCAATCTTTTTTTTATTTTTTATATAGTCTAGAGTAAGAGAATTGAATCCGTTTTCAGCTAGAATTAATTCTTGCGTTTTTCCCTGAACGCATATTTCCCCGCCGTGTTCTCCGGCTCTTGGACCGAGGTCGACAATGAAATCGGAGTTTTCGATTGTTTGTTTGTCGTGTTCAACTACAATTACAGTATTGCCGAGGTCGCGCAGATTTTTTAAGGATTCGATAAGTTTTACATTATCCGACTGGTGTAACCCGATGCTCGGTTCGTCGAGCACGTAAAGAACGCCGGAGAGTTGAGAGCCGATTTGAGTGGCAAGCCGTATTCTTTGAGATTCGCCGCCCGAAAGAGTTCTGGCGGAACGCCCGAGGGTTAAATAACTCAAGCCTACATTCAACAAAAATTGTAATCGCGATTTTATTTCTCTGAGAATCTGTCTGGCAATTAATTCTTCCCTTTCGGTTAGCTCCAGATTATCGAAAAATTCGAGAGCTTTATCGATTGAGAGATTCGTAACCTCTGCTATATTCAAATTGCCGACTTTAACGGACAACGCTTCTTTCTTTAATCTTCCCCCGTTGCAGGCAGAACAAGTAAGTGTACTCATATAAGCTTCCGCCCACTGACGAATTTTATTCGACGAAGTGTTGTCATAGTAATGTTTAATATAATTCATTACTCCGCCGAATTTATGCATGTACGTTACTTCTTTGTCTCCTGCGTATGAATATGTAAATGGAATTTTTTCATTTGTGCCGTACAACAGAATGTCAAGTTGTGTTTTGTTCAATTCTTTCAACGGCGTATCGAAGTCGAATCCGTATAGTTTAGCCACGCTTTCGAGCTGCTTAAAAAACCAGATCGATCGCGGTTTGCCCAACGGCGCTATCCCTTCCTGATTAATAGTTTTATTCCAATCGGGAATTATTAAATTAATATCGAGCTCTTTTTTCTCGCCCAAACCGTCGCATTCGGGGCATGAGCCGTAAGGCGAATTAAAAGAAAACGAATTTGGCGCCAGCTCCTGAAATCCGATTCCGCAGTGAGCGCAGGCAAAATCCCTGCTATACCAATGATCGTTTTCTCCGTCGTTAATAATTACGCTTCCGTTGCCGTAATTCAATGCGACTTCGATCGACTGGCGAATACGGTACTTGGAGGACTGGTTTACTTTCAATCGATCGATAACGATCTCGATATCGTGTGTTTTGTATCTGTCGACTTTGAAATTATCGATTAATTCGTGTACGGTTCCGTCGACACGAACCCGCAAAAAACCGTCTCTGAGAATTTCGTTAAACAATTCCCTGTAATGCCCCTTCCTGCCATGAACAACCGGAGCCAAAATCTGAATTTTCTTTTCATCGAATTCATTTAGTATAATATCAATAATCTGATCGGATGACTGTTTCTCAACCGGTCTGCCGCAATTATAACAATATACTTTTCCAACCCTGGCATAGAGTAATCTGAGATAATCATAAATCTCGGTTATGGTGCCTACGGTTGAGCGGGGATTGCTCGCCGTAGTCTTTTGCTCAATCGATATCGAAGGGCTCAATCCTTCTATCAGGTCTACGTCGGGTTTTTCGAGAAGCGTCAAAAATTGACGCGCATATGTCGACAACGATTCAATGTAGCGCCGTTGTCCTTCGGCATAAATTGTATCGAAAGCAAGCGTGGATTTACCCGAGCCTGACAACCCCGTAATAACGGTAAGAGTATCCCGGGGTATTTCCAGATCAATATTTTTCAGATTATGTTCCCGCGCGCCTTTTATGATAATTTTATTATATTCTTCCATTTCAATAAATTTGTTCGAGTTCAATCTGTTATTTTATATAATAAACTGACTAAAATCAATTTATTTTTCCGGTAGCCCCTTATGAATGCAATAAAAACGTTGCTCAGAGACTGTCAATATAAATTCCGGGAAAAAGGTTCCCTCTTCATCAGTCAGGGTTTTCCTATAGCAACAATCGAATCGGCCGAAGAAATATTGGAACAGACCCGAAAAAAATATTTTGACGCAACGCACAATTGCTATGCTTTCAAAACAGCCGACGGAAATTTCAGGTATTCCGACGACGGAGAACCAAACGGCACGGCCGGCATAAGGATATATAATGCGATTAATCACTTTGATTTAACAAATATAATCGTAATTGTAACCCGGTATTTCGGAGGCGTAAAATTGGGAGTCGGTCCGCTGGGGAAAGCATATTATCACGCCGCTTTCGAAATGCTCAAGAATTCTGAAATTAAAGAATTAACTCTTTACTTACGTACTTCGTTAAAATATGATTATAAGCATTCAAGTTCGGTACACCATTTCTTGTCGAAATACGAGGCGCAAATTGAAGATAATTTATACACCACCGTACCCGAAATCATATTTGCCGTTCCCGCTTCAAATTACGAATTGCTCAAAACCGACCTCGAATCGCATTTCCCTCCGCAAAATAGCGGAATCCGACCGGTAGACTTATCGGAAAAGACTGAAAAAATTTTCAAATAAATTTTATATATCATGTCCGAAAATATTGACAAATACAGACTAAATAACTAATTTTAATTAAGATATTAATCTCTTTTTAATAATCTTAGAGAGGACCTCAGTATGATTTACACGAAAACGGGAGAATATGCAATAAGAGCAATCTTATTTTTGGCGCGGCAGCCTAAGGACAGATTAGTAATGTCGTCGGAGATTGCTAAAAGCGAAGATATTCCGTCTCATTATCTGGCAAAAATACTCCAGAGAATGGCAAAATACGGGTATGTCGATTCTTATAAAGGAAGAGGCGGCGGCTTTAGAATTACCGAATTGGCAAAGAAAAGCTCTATATTGGAAATTGTGGAAAGAGTCGAAGGACCGGTAATTAATCTAAAATGCGTTACCGGGTTAAAAGAATGTTCAGAAGAAAATCCATGTCCGCTGCACGACGAATGGGAGGAACTGAGAAACAGAATTTATAATTTGATATCCAGTAAATCGGTTCAGGAAGTAGCCGAAAAATATGCCGAGACCCTCAGCAAGAATAACGCAAATACCCAATAACTATTAGAGAAGGGTTGCGGTTAAACTGCAACCCTCTTCACTTACCGTATTTCATATCGTTAAAATAAAGTTTTAGGAAACTCAAATCCTCACAAAGAAATTTCAGATTATTCATCGATTCATGAGTGAGCCGTAAATATTTCTCTTCGAAAATAGAACGAAGAAAATCCGTAGACTCCGTAAGGATATTCGTCAGTAATTCCCTGATTTTTATTACCGTATCGAGATATTCTTGCTCAATCTTTTGTAAATATTCGTTTTCAAGACGTTCGTCTTTTTTTTGGATAATATTAATAATTCCCTTTGAAAACTTGGCATGAAACGATAGTTCCTCGAGTTGTTCCATTTTGCCGGTTTGTATCGACAGCTCCGTCAATCTGTAGATATCCTCTTTAAAATGAAGCTTTCCTTTTGACAAATCTTCAATATAATTACAAATTTTTTCGGCTTCCAATTTCGGATCTCTCATTTTATTTTCACCCCCAAACCAATTCCGTCTCCTACCGGTAAAATCGTAGCTTTTAAGGCAGGATGATCCAGAAAAAGTCGATTGAATTCCCTTATTATATGCGTTGACTTTTTATAAGACGCCGGCACCCTGGTAGCCGCAGTATATCCGTGCCACAACAAATTATCGATAAATATAATTCCCCCTTTTTTGAGGAGCATTAACGAGTAGTAAAAAAGCTTTTCGTAGTCTTCTTTGTCGGCGTCCAGGAAGATCAAATTATATTTTTTTTGCAGGGATGGCATTACTGACAAAGCGTCGCCTTCTATAATTTGTATTTTATCCGACAAGCCGGAGCGTTCGATAAATTCGCCGGCAAGCGCAATGTTGTCTTTACTCTTTTCAATCGTATCAATTATCCCTTTTTTCCTGATAACCTTTGCCATCCGTATGGTTGAATATCCGATAGCCATACCGATTTCAAGCACTCTCTTCGGACGCGAAATTAATATTAAGCGCTCCAACAACTCTGCCGCATTCCAATCGAGTATCGGAATTTTGTTCTTCGCGGCAAATTCTTCCATTTCATTTATAAGCGGGTCGCCGCCGGTACGTAAAGTCTTTAGATAATCCAATTGTATCTTATTTACTATATCCGGCATAATTACCTCATCAATACGATTTTAATGACTTTTTGTTTGCCGTCTACCAGCAGTCTGCAGAAATATAACCCGCTTGATACATGCAGGTTATTGTTACTCGTTCCGTACCATTTGAATTTATGCCATCCTTCATAAAGTTCGCCGCTATAGAGCGTATATATTCTTTGCCCCAATAAATTGTAAATAGACAAATCAATATTTGCGGCTTCCGGTAGAGCGAATTCAATATTCGTTTCAGCGTTAAAAGGATTGGGATAATTTTGAAGCAACGTGAATTCATCCGGCAGCGTTCTTTCTTCAACGTTCAGATTATAACCCACGTTCAACTTACCGTATTGAATTTTATAATAAGCTGACGAAGGAACGCGTATTTGTTGTCCGTTTGCTTCATATGTGTAATAAAACGAAAGAACTTCTCCGTCGGATAAAAACGGCAACTGAAACTGATAAACATTCTTTTCGTTTTTGGTTAATTTATAAACGGAAAAATTCATATTGTCCGTAGAATAATGTATTTCGGGATTTGAAATCTCATAATCGAGCGTATCGAAAAAAGTTTTATTGAGGATATATGAATTGCTTATACGGTTAAGGTTAGGAAAATTTACAGCTCTCAAAGCGGAAATTAATCCCCACCCTCTTTCGTTATTCGGAGAAGAAGCATTATCTCCCGACTCGAGCATAATGTACCGAATTTGAGCGTTAGTCAGATGCGGATAAAATGATTTCAGCAAAGCGGCAATACCCGCTGTTATAGGCGTCGAAAAAGAAGTCCCGTTTCCGGTAAAATAACCGTTTGAAGTAGCGTAACTTACACCTGAACCCATAGCAACCAGTTCCGGTTTCACGCGCCCGTCCGAAGTCGGTCCCCTGCTGCTAAAATCGACAACTCTGTTGCTGTCGTCGACCGCTCCTACAGCAATAACATTAAAAGCGTCCGCCGGGCTTACTATTTTTCCGTATAAATTATCTCCGAATTCGGCTCCCCAGCTTGTCGCACCTTCATTGCCCGCGGAAGTGAAAGTAGCCACTCCGAATTCAAAAGCTTTATTCAAGGCGCGGGCTACTATGGTTGTCTTGCCGTTCATATCTTCAAAAAGATAGGAAGATTCTGGTTTGTCGAAAATATTGTATCCGAGAGAACTGCTAATAATAAACGCTCCGTTTGCTTCGAGCCATTCTACTCCGGCTGCGTAATTGTCTTCCTCCAGATGAGTTTCGGATGGAACATACTCGGTTTTTGCCAGTAAATAAGAGGCTTCGTATGCCGGACCAATTAAATTTCCCGGGGCATAACCCGCTATAATGGATAATACCGCAGTGCCGTGTCTGTCCTGATTCGAAGCGTCGCCTTTTGACGGCTCGTTTTCCGTTATTTCGTCATTTTGTATAAAATCCTTTTCACCGATTACATTTACAAATTTTAACGCGGGATTATCTTTATAACGAAATCCCGTGTCCAAGAGTCCGATTAAAACGCCTTTACCGGTTATTCCGAGATCGTGGAGATATGGTATATGAGAAAGGAGATTCTGCTTTAAGGAATAACCGTAATCTTCATTAAACTGCGTCTTGGCTACGGCATTGCCGCTTAACGGATTGTTTTCACCAGGATAGCGGAATTTGTAAATTTTTACTTTTCGTATCGAGTCGACGAAATCCAAAGCTTTTATCTCTTCCAGTTTATCTTCGTCGATGTAGCACGAAACTGCATTAAACCACTTTAATTGATGAACAATTTCAACTCCCAAGCTCTTGAGTCTGTCCACATAACCGGAATCCAGCGGCATGTCCTCGAAGCGAAGATAATTATTCTCGCCGAAAATTCTTTTTCGTCTTTCGATTGTTTGAGGAGTCAATAACGATCGAATTTTTTCCGCGCTAATTTTGCTGAGGCTGGCAGTATTTCCCTTATCTTTAAGAAAGACGAAATATTTCGACTGGGCTGATATACCGTCGTTTAGTAAGAGTAATATTAAAGATAAAAGAATTAATCTCATTATACATCAGTGGACTAATTTGGCAATTCTGTTAACGCGCACAGAGCCCAGTAATTTAAAGAAATCGGAAAAAGGTATTGAGGGATCCCAAGACCAATAAATCATAAACGCCTCGCCGATAACTTTGTCGCGCGGCACAAAGCCCCAGAAGCGGCTGTCGGCGCTGTCGTCGCGATTGTCTCCGAGCATAAAATAATAATCTTTTTGAATTGTGTATTCGGAAATTTCTTTTCCGTCGATAAAAATCTTATCGCCTTCAATCGTAACAACCCTTCTTCCGAATTCCCTGTCGATTATTGTGCGCCACTGTTCAATATTCTCTGTCGATAACTTAATTACATCCCCTTTTTTGGGCACTACCACGGGTCCGTAATTGTCTTCATTGAAATTAGCTCCTTTGGGAAATATTCTCGGATTGGCCACCCCCTTCGGTGTTACATAAGGATTTACGTATTGAATGTGAGGCGGTATCCAGGCTTCTTCTCCGTTGATAAAAACGACTTTATCGATAATCTCTATAGTATCGCCCGGCAAACCGATACATCTTTTCACGTAATTACTTATAACTGTAGGACGCAAATCATCTCTGTCGCCGGGATATTCGAATACCACTATATCGTACCTTTCCGGATCCGTAATAGCCGGCAATTGAAAATACGGCAATACTATATTCGTAAACGGGATTGTGCGCGGAGAAGTGGCTCCGTATATAAACTTATTTACAAACAGGAAATCGCCGATGAGAATGGTCTTTTCCATCGAGCCGGTAGGCACTCTCGAAGTCTCGATAAAAAATGTTTTGATTAACAGAGCGGCAATTGCGGCATATAATAGATTCTTGAATTGATCGTAAATTTTTTGAAAAGTAGTTTTAACGGGGATGTCTGATTTTTTGTTTTTATTTTCCATATTGTTCCAATAATATTAGTCTTCTATTTGCAAAACGGCCAGGAAAGCTTCCTGTGGAATTTCCACATTTCCGACTTGTTTCATTCTCTTTTTACCTTCTTTTTGTTTTTCGAGCAGCTTTCGTTTTCTGGTTATATCTCCGCCGTAGCATTTAGCCAATACATTTTTTCTGAGCGCTTTAATATTCGTCCTTGAAATTACCTTATTGCCAATAGCAGCCTGGACGGCAATTTCGAACATGTGACGGGGAATCAGTTCTTTCAGTTTGGAACAGACTTTTTGTCCCCATGTATAAGCTTTCTTTTCGTGCACGATTACCGAAAGAGCGTCTACTTTTTCTCCGTTTAGGAGTATGTCGAGCTTCACCAAATCGGATTCTCTGTAGCCGATAAATTCATAGTCGAACGAGGCATATCCGCGCGAAATCGATTTCAATTTATCATAAAAATCAAAGATAATTTCCGCCAGGGGGAATTCGAAGGCCATATCCGCCCTTGTCGGGTCAATATAAGTAGTATTTATATATACACCTCTTTTTTCAATTGCAAGCTGCATTAAGTTCCCGATATATTCGCTTGGAGTAACGATTTGCGCTTTAACAAACGGCTCTTCCACCCGCTCGATTTCACCCTGCGGCGGCATATCAGCAGGATTATCGACAATTATTTTTTCGCCGTTTTTTTTGAACACCCAGTATTCGACATTAGGCAAAGTCGTGACAATCGACTGTCCGAATTCTCTTTCGAGCCTTTCCTGTACAATTTCCATATGGAGCATACCGAGGAAACCGCAACGGAAACCGAATCCGAGGGCTGCGGAAGTTTCGGGCGTAAAGGTCAATGAAGAATCGTTCAGTTTATATTTTTCGAGCGCGTCTCTCAAATCCTCGTAATCGTCGGAATTGGTCGGATAAAGCCCGCTGTAGACCATCGGTTTTATTTCTTTATAGCCGGGCAGCGGTTTTTCAGCTCCGTTGCGCGCATGTGTAACAGTATCGCCAACTTTGGTATCCTGCAATTCTTTAACATTGGCAATAAGATACCCTACATTACCGGCTTCCAATTTTCCGGTTCTTATTCGGTTTAACCGGAGAATTCCGATTTCCTCTGCAAGATATTTTTTCCCGCTTGCAAAAAATTTTATTTCGTCTTTTTCGTTTATAACCCCGTTTACAACTCTTATGTATGCGATCGCTCCGCGGTAAGAATCGAATATCGAATCGAAAATGAGAGCTTGCAGAGGAGCGTCCGAATCGCCCTGAGGAGCGGGGACTCTTGCAACAATCGCTTCGAGTATATCTTTTATACCCACACGCGTTTTTGCGCTAGCTAATATTATTTCTTCTTCTTTACAGCCGATCAAATCGATAATTTGCTTTTTTACCTGCTCGACCATTGCGCTGGGTAGATCGATCTTATTTATTACCGGAATTATTTCCAAACCCGCGTCGATTGCCATGTATAAATTCGATATTGTTTGCGCTTCGACGCCCTGTGCCGCGTCTACAACCAATAAGGCTCCTTCGCATGCGGCCAGCGAACGGGATACTTCGTAAGAAAAATCGACGTGTCCCGGAGTATCTATTAAATTGAGAATGTAATTATTGCCGTCGTCGGCTTTATAATTCATTTGAATGGCGTGGGATTTAATGGTAATTCCCCTTTCGCGCTCCAGGTCGAGACTGTCGAGCAGTTGTTCTTTTGCTTCCCTCACCGAAATTGTTTGCGTGAATTCGAGCAATCCGTCGGCTATGGTCGATTTGCCGTGGTCTATATGTGCGATAATACAGAAATTACGTATGTTTTGCATGCCTATATAATAATAATCCGGTGCGAAATATATGAATAAGTGACTCTATTTACAATTTGAGCATTTTCCCGGAATCGCCTTGCCAATCGATTTTTTATTAAATTTGTAGTCGTACAATAAGGACTTTTTATATGAAACGATTATTTCCGATACTAATTCTTTTTTCCGCATACGCGCTGTCTGCGCAAAGTTTAAACGTCGCGGTTATTTCTTCTCCAGAACTTTCTTCCGGACTCGATTCCTTAACGTATTACATAAACTATGAAAGCGACGCCGACATAGTCATTTTGCTCGGAGATTTAACCGGCGAAGATCAATCGGCAGATAAAATTAAAACGTTTTTAAACAAGGTTAACAAAGAAACGCTTATACTTCCTTCGGCAGATAATCTTTCAAAGTTAAATGCGCTTTTGGAAATGCCCGAAATATTCAACGACAGGTTCGATTTGAAAGCCGCCGATTTTTTCTTGCTGGGCGTTTCGCCCATCATACCTTACAAAAACTATCGGCATTTTTCAGGCGAAATTTTTAACTGGCTAAATGAAACTCTCGACACAATTTCATTATCGGACGAAATTTATCTTTTCCTTCCCGAACCGATTAACAATACGGCTGACAACTGGAAAGAGGCGATGAAGCTAATCGCTTCCAAAAATCTAAAACTTATCGTCTGCGGAAACTCTCCACAAACCGAGTTGACAAATTTATACGGCTATCCGGCTCTCAATCTTGAAAATTTCAAACCGAATAAATCAAATAAATGGGAAATTCCCGAAATCCGTATTACAGCCGACTCGATAATAATACGTTCTGGTAAATTGTTAGAAGTTATAGACAAAAGAATTGAAGTATCAAAAGAAGAGATAGAAATCGACACAGATAATTTGCCGGATTCAGCCATTGTATTTAAAACGCGTT
This sequence comes from Melioribacter sp., assembly GCF_049325435.1. NCBI lineage: Bacteria > Pseudomonadati > Ignavibacteriota > Ignavibacteria > Ignavibacteriales > Melioribacteraceae > Melioribacter > Melioribacter sp. The sequence goes on from NZ_JBMOLD010000011.1 coordinate 14,267, forward strand.
TGGAGAACGATTTATACAGTCGTCCGTTTTTTTTCAACAACAAAATTTTTGCTGCAGACGCAGCGGGCATTCTGACATGCAGAGATACTACCGGCGAAATTTTATGGGATTATGATTTAAACGGCGATGTTTACGGCTCTATTACAATAGCAGACCGGACTTTAAATGCGGTTACTTTTCAAGGCGACTTGCAATCAATCAGTTTGACGGGCGAGCAAATCCAGTCGATCGGATTCAATGAATACGTCACTACTTCCCTCTTGCCGATTGAATATTCTGGCGACAAAGAATTAATGATTCCCAAAGTCACTAATTCCAAAAAAGCCCTGGTCTTCGGCACAAACGAAGGAAAAGTTTACTGTTACGATCTCGAAACTTTGCAGGAATATTGGGTTAATGACATATCGAAAGAAGCTATCAACGACAACCTTATTCTCCGCGAGAATAAAATTTTCTACACATCCGACGACGGTTTTTTATATTGCATCGACGCGCGAACGGGACTTTTCATCTGGCGCTGGAAATACCGGAAAGGAGACAACCTTTCGGCTTCCGATTTAGTTATTTCATCAAAGTCGATATTTGTCGTATCCGACAACGGTCAACTTTTCTGTATTGATTATCTGCTCGGCAAATTGAACTGGTACAGAGACAGGTATAAATTAAGGAAAGAAATAAGTCTCAGCGGCGACGGCAAATACATATTTTCGTTTGACGAGGAAAATTTATATGCATTTGCCGTACACAACGGAAATACAATTAAAGAAATCAAACTCGACCAAAAAATTCGCTTCCATGCATTTCCTCCGCTTGCCATTAAAGACAACCGGTATCTCCTGGCTGTCGACGGAATTGTATATTTATGGAACGGCGACAAAAATATCGAACGGCTTCTTTCAGTGGGCAACTCGCCGATTATCGGAGTATTGCCACTGTCCGACTCAAATTTATTAATCGCCACAGCCGACGGCGCCATCTATAATCTGAACTTAAACAAACTGGTAAAATGAATGAAAAATTTTGACGGAATTATTTTCGACATCGACGGAACTCTTGCCGACACTCACGAGCTTATATTCGATACATTCAACCATGTTATCGAGAAATATCTGAACAAGAGAATGAGCAACGACGAAATAGTCGCTCTTTTCGGTCCCACCGAAGACGTTATCCTTAAAGAGTATATGGCTGAAAGATACGGCGAGGCAAGAAACGATTATTACGAATATTACCGGAAGAACCACAAAGAAAAAGCGCCCGCATATCCAGGCATAGAAGAAGTTTTAATCTTCTTAAAAAGCCGCTCGATACCGGTAGGAATTTTCACCGGCAAAGGAAGAAAATCCTCCGAAATCACATTAAAAGAACTCGGTTTAATCGATTACTTCGATTTGATTATAACAGGCGACGATGTTGAAAAACACAAACCCGATCCCGAAGGGATTAGGCTCTTCCTTTCCAGATTCAATCTTCAAGGTGAACGAGTATTGATGGTAGGAGACGTTGCAAATGACGTTAAAGCCGCCCGCGATGCCGGCGTTAAATGCGCTCTCGTCTTGTGGGATAAATTTTCGAGAGAGAAGTTCTCCGGCGTTGAAGCCGATTTCAAATTCTACAGCGTGGAGGAATTCAAAAAATTTATTTTTGACAATTTCGAATAATCAGTTTCCGTTTCCGATCGGGTAAATAAACGAGATTCTCGGTTCGATTCTTCTTTGAGGTTTGTAGCCTTTGATTTCGTTTAAGCGATTCCTTACGGGTTCGAATGTCCAGCTGTAAAAAACAGAAAAAAGAAAATACCTTTGAAGTTTATAACCTGCTTCCGCAAATACAAGCGAACGCTCGTCGGCGCCGAAAAAATCCGATAATTTCCCGATGCCCCCTTTGTCGTATCCGGCGCGAAATAGATACGGGAAATTTTCAGAGTTGAATACCGCTTGTAAATGCAGAATGCCGTCGTTCATTCCGTCGGTTTTACTGAAACTTCCTGTAATTTTTAGAATACCGAGCCAGTCGCCTGCCAATTCACCGAAATATCCGCTCCCCGCTTTTGCCCGATTTAATGCGCTTAACTTGCTCGTAAAAGTCTTTTTGTCGTTTTGCAATGCAAACCTTTCAATTTCATAAATAGCATTAAAGTACGACGGGATATATTTATTTCCGTTGAATCTTCTTTCGATTCTTGCATGAAGTTTTAACAATGAAAAACCTTTGAACCCGAATAGAGCCCCGATAGAAGCTCCCCCGCCGAAGTTTATAATCTTAGCGTAGTCAACATAAAACTCGAGGTCCGCCAAATCGGATCTCAAAACAGGAAGTCCGAAATCAAAACCCATAACAGTAGGATTGCTTTCTTTACGGGTAGCTACAAAAAGCGAGTCGACAAACATTCCCGACGTAATACCTGCATTTTCATCCGTATCGGTGACCAGAGTTGCGCCGACTTCAATTGAACCGATAATCGGAATTTCTGCCAACGAAGTAAATTTAAGCGGTCTGACATAGATACGCCCTCCGATCAATCCGCTACTGCCGAAATTACCATACACCGATTCGAAACCGTATTCGTTAAAATCAGCGTCGAATGCCAGCCCTGTTTTTCGCGAATCCAATGACGGACTGTTATTATAAAGATAAAGCACGCTGCCGTGTCCCAAAGTTGCATAATCAAGAGCGCCCAGACGGATATATAACGGATCGTGTTTCTGACCGTACCTGACATACCTGATCATGCTCAGGTAATCCGAAAATTCGTTGAAATTTTCAGAACGGATTCTGCCGTCGGATGTAAAATCGATCCTCAAATCAAGTCCGATTCCTACTTTCGAAATCGAAAATTCAGGGAACATTCGGAATGAATAATGAGGAGCGCCGTTAATCCAATTGATGCCTAATCCGCCTCCCATGTAGGAATCTGCGTTATAAGGATGTAAATATTGCCCGTAATTATGATTGGCGACAAAAATAAAAGGAATTAAAAAGAATAAAAATCTCATATCGGGGAGTAAACTTTAATTTATTTGTTTGGTAACTTCAATTCCGAGCTGTTCCATTCTGTAACGGAGTTTTGACCTCGACAGTCCGAGGATTTTTGCCGCCTGTACCTGATTGCCGTTTGTAATCAAAAGGGTTTTCTGTATCAATGTCTTAACGACTTCGTCCATCGTGATGCCTTTGGAAGGTATTTTCAGAACGAAGGCGTCGGAATCGTTATCTTCTTCCGACTTATTTTCGATTAGAAATGCAAAATGATGAACTCGAAGCATGTCTTCTTCGCAGAGAAGGACAACCCTCTCCATAACGTTTCTAAGCTCGCGGATATTTCCTTTCCACCTGTAAGACTTTAACAAATCGAGAGCGGCGGGATCGATACCGTTAATCGATTTATTGAATTTCTGATTAAATTCCTGCAGGAATGAATATGCTATAAACGGAATATCTTCCTGCCGCTCTCTTAAAGGCGGAATGTCGATTTTTACGACGTTAAGACGATAGAACAGGTCTTCGCGAAAGTTTCCTTTTTTAACTTCTTCTTCTAGATTCCTGTTCGTCGCGGCGAGAACTCTCACATTTACGCTGATTTCTTTTTCGCCGCCGAGCCGATAAAATTTTCTTTCCTGCAAAACGCGTAAAAGTTTAACCTGCATTTCGAGGCTCAGTTCGCCGATTTCATCGAGCAGAAGCGTGCCGTTGTTAGCAAGCTCGAATTTTCCCATTTTGGTTTTCTGAGAAGCTCCCGTAAAAGCGCCTTTTTCGTGCCCGAACAATTCGCTTTCAGCCAGTTCCCTCGGGATCGAACCGCAATTGATGGTAATAAACGGAGCCGAGGCTCTCGGGCTGTTTTGATGAATAAACCGCGCAAAAACTTCTTTACCGGTGCCGCTTTCTCCTTCGAGTAAAATCGTAGTATCGCTGCTCGAAGCCAGTTTTTCGACCGAATCGAGGAGACGTTGAATTTTGGGACTTCGTCCGAAAAATTCTTTGGTCAATTTATCCGTTTCCAGAATCGTATGGAGTCTGTCGATCTCGCTTCTCAGTTTAATATTTTCGAGCGCTTTGTCGAGAACGATATTGAGTTGTTCCAGATCGATCGGTTTTAACAGAAAGTCGAAGGCGCCGAGTTTAATCGACGTGACGGCCATTTTAATGTCGGCATAACCGGTAATCATTATAACCGGCAATGCGGTGTAATCTTTTTTAATCAGTTTAAGAATATCGATGCCGTTATGCGTAGTCAGATAAATATCGAGAAGGATCAAATCGGGTTGAAAATTTTTAACAACATCCGCCCACTGCCCTGCGTCGTTGCATACATCCACTGCATAGCCCTGTTTAACCAGCACTTTTTTGAGAGACAGCGAAACCAGATCGTCGTCGTCAATAATTAGAATTTTCGGTTCCATAATTACCCGAGTTAAAAAACAAATGTGATAAAAAACCTTGAGCCTTTTCCGTATTCGGATTCAAAGCCGAGTTGACCGCCCATTTCTTCGAGCAATCTTTTGCAAACCGTCAGTCCTACTCCGCTTCCCTGAACCTTGCTTGTATAAAATCCGGACAAAATTTTTTCTTTGTCTTCGTCTTTTATGCCGCATCCGAAATCTTCGACTTCCCAGACAATTTTTTTGTTTTCCGGAGTTTCGGCGTATGACGTTCTTACATAAATATCGCTTTTATCCTTCGAAGCTTCGATACTGTTATTTATCAAATTGAGCATCACTTGCAGCAATTTATTCTCGTTAATATTAATCTCATGAATGTTCGGATCGAACTCTTTAATAATATTAATGTTTCTTTTGGAAGCGGTAAAAGAGATAATATCGATTGCTCTTTCTGCAATTATATTAATGGAAACGCTTTTTTGGCGGTCGCCCGATTTGCGAGTGAAATCGAGCACGTCGCTGATTATAAAATTAATCCGTTCGAAAGCTTCCAGCGAAGACGCCACCGATTCTCTCAGCTCGGAAGAAAGTTCTTTTTCGAACATATTGAGATAGTCGAGATTCAATTTAATGACAGTAAGAGGGTTGCGAATTTCGTGCAACAATCCTGCCGTTAACTTACCTAATAGCGTCAGTTTGTTATTCTGGATATAATCTTCCAAAACCCTATATTACCCTTTTATTGGAACCACCTGTGCTAATATATAATCCAATCACTTGCAGCAAAGTTACAAAAAGATTTTTTTATTAAAAAATGTCAGACTCGAATTATTCCTTAGTTCCGTTTGATTTGTAAGAACTGATTGTTTCCTCCAGCGCCGTCTTAAGAGGTATATCGGGCGCAAATCCGAGTTCTGTTATAGTTTCCGAAATCGAAGCCGCGCTGTGTTTAATATCGCCCGGCCGTTCTTCGAGATGCACAATCTTCGAATTGCTTCCGGTTATATCGACAATCATCCGGGCAAGGTCGTTTATCGTAATGCTTACTCCAGTAGCCACATTATAAATCCCCTGTTCGATCTCCGATTCGGCTGCCAGGATATTTGCCTTTACAACATCTTTAACATAGATAAAATCGCGCGTTTGATTTCCGTCGCCGAATACGGTTATATCTTCATTCTTGAGAGCTTTAGTAATAAAAATGGGCACAGCGGCGGCATATTGACTGGCGGGATTCTGCCTGGCTCCGAACACATTGAAGTATCGCAGAGCGATTCCGTTGACTCCGAATTGTTCATGGTACATTTTAAGATAAAATTCGCCGTCGAGTTTTGTAATGCCGTATGTCGATTTGGGAAATACGGGCGAATGGATCGATTTCGGCAGTTCGGGATTATCGCCGTATACAGCGGCAGAACTGCTGAACACTACCTTTTTAATTTTATTTACCTTAGCCGCTTCGAGAATATTTATCAATCCGCCCACATTTATATCGATACATTCCTCTGGATTTTCGATCGATTCGGGCACGGATATAACAGCGGCCAGATGGTGCAGATAATCGGCGCCTTTTGTCGCTTCGAACACCAATTCTTTGTCTGTTATGCTGCCATTATGGAAAATAATCCCGTCGAGTTTTTCAATATTGGAAAGGAAGCCGGTTCTAAGATTGTCAATAATATGAACTTCGGCGCCTTTTTCGAGCCAGGCTTCGGCTATATGGCTCCCTATAAAACCGGCTCCTCCGGTAATAACTATTTTTTTCTTATTCATTCTTTCCTTTATTCGAGTAATCGATATACCAGGAACTCGATTCTTCCAGGTATTTGTTCGCCAGCTTAGTAAAATAATGGGGATCGGTCAACTCGCCGTCGTTGAGCAGTGAAATATAATAAAGCTGTTCAGTAACTTCTTTGATTACCTCGTCGTTCGAATCTTTCTTGAAGACTTCCAGCAAGTTGCGGATTAATTTATTGTTCGGATTAATCTCAAAACGTTTCTTGCTCGGTTGAATTTCCTTATTCGTCATTCTTAGGATTTTTTCCATTGTGGAAGTTAAACCGTCGTTTGTCGATACAAGACAGGCGGGACTTTCCACAAGTCTTTGGGATTCGACTACGTCTTCAACTTTATCTCCCAGTATTTTTTTCATTTTTGCAAGCAGACTGCTGAAATGTTTTTTGTCGTCTTTGCTTAATTCTTCTTTCTTTTCTTCCGATTCTTTTTCATCGCTTTTGATATTTTCCAGCGCTTTTGCGTCTGCGTTTTCAATCGACTTAAGGGGAAAATCTTTATACTTGCCGACGGAATTTATTACCAGTTCGTCGACTGGATCAAAGAGGCAAAGGACTTCGATGCCTTTATTCTTAAAGATTTCGATATGCGGATTACTCAGAATCGCTTCGCGGTTGGGCCCGCTTGCGTAATAAATTTCCTTTTGATTTTCTTTCATTCTGCCGGCATATTCTTCTAGAGAAATCACTTCGGTTTCGTCTTTGCAGAAAGACGAATTGAAACGGAGCAATTCGATATATTTTTCCCTGTTGCCGAAGTCGACATAACCGAGTTTAAATATTTTACCGTGCTCCTTCCAGAAATTTTCATATCCTTGCCTGTCGTTTTTAGCTTTATCGGCAAGATACGAAAGTACAGTTGAAGTAACGCTCGAGGCTATCTTGTTGAAAATTACATTTTCCTGAAGTGTCTCCCTCGAAATATTGAGGGGCAGGTCTTCAGAATCGACAACGCCTTTAACAAAACCGAGATACTCCGGCAGAAGGTCTTTGTTCTTGTGTTGAATGAGGACTTTTCTTACGTAGAGGTCTAATCCGTAATTGTCCCTGTCGATCCAGAAAAATTCGTCGCTTTTCTTAGGGATAAAGAGCAGAGAGTTAAATTGTATCGGAGCGTCAATCGACTTATGAATTATGTCCGCAGGCGGCTCGGTGTCGTGCGTGAGAAATTTATAGAATTCTTCGTACTGCTCTTTTGTAATCGAACTTTTGGGTTCTTTCCAGATTGCAGATACAGTATTGATCTTTTCGTTTTCAACGAAAATAGGAAATGAAATAAAATTCGAATGCTTTTTTATAATCGATTCGAGTCGCCACTTTTCGAGAAACTCTTCGGCGTCTTCTTTTAATAATACTTTGATTGAAGTGCCTCTCGGCAATTCTTTTTCCAATACCGATACTTCATACTGTCCCAAGCCGTCGGAGCGCCATTCGACAGGCTGATCTTCCTTTCGGTATGAACGCGATGCGACTATAACTTCCTTTGCCACCATAAAAACGGAATAGAATCCGATTCCGAAACGACCGATGATATTTGCAGCGTCTTTCGAATCGGCGACCATCTTTAAAAACTCTTCCGTTCCGGATTTTGCAATCGTACCGAGATTTTTTGTAATTTCATCGTAATTCATACCGATTCCGGTATCGGAAACCGTAATCGATTTATCTTCTTTATTGATTGTAATTCTGATTTCAAGGGGTAATTCCGGATTGACTACTTCGGAGCCTCTGGTAGTCTCGAAGCGTAATTTATCGAGAGCATCGGAGGCATTCGAAATTAATTCCCTCAGAAATATTTCCCTGCTGGTATATAATGAATGGACTAAAATGTCGAGCAGTTTTTTAACTTCGGCTTTGAATTTGTACTTTTTAGCGGTATGCACTTCTCCCATATCTCCTCCCCATATTATGAAAAACCATACAAAATGCTACCGCAAAAATAATGATGATTCGGTTCAGCTTCAATCCGGAGCGGGCATTTAAGATTTGTCGTTTTCGGGTTTATCGTCGTCTTCGTTGATGGCTTTCTTAAAAGATTTTACTCCCTGTCCCAATCCCCTCATCAGTTCCGGTATTTTCTTGCCTCCGAATAATAAAACAAGCACCAAAACTATCAGGATAATTTCAGTTGCGCCTAGATTTCCCATCTTTCACCTCTTTTTTACGGACAAAAGATAATAAAAATTATTCATTCCTTCATTATTTTTTTATAAAACAAATTTCAAAAAAAGAAACCGAGACCATAACGTAAAACGACGCAAACATTAAGAGAGAGGAAATAAAGGTAAGGTAAACAAAGGAAGGATTGTAGAATCTGATCAGCCAAATTGACCCGAAGGATACGAGAAGCGAAATAAGAGGCTCCGCCATAAAAAAGATTTTCCATTTCCCGCCGATAACCGAATTAAAATAAAATATAAGTCCCACGGTGAAAAATACGAACGACAATCCCAGTATGTGATTGTGAGTTGTAATAATTAGCTCGGATACGGGTTTAGGATAAGTTTCCTTTATCTCAAAGTCGTCGCCTGACTGTGATCCGTTAAATCTTTCAATTACTCCTTCGGTCGACATATGAGTGGTATGCCTCACAAACAATACGCCGATACTTACGCCTGCCGTAAGGGTAAACAAATATATGGCAAGGAAAAGTTTAAGGTGTTTATCCAGGTTTTTCAGTTTTAGAGTCATAAATCGGATTTAATAATATTTATCAACTCGGTTAGTTTGGCTATTCCTTTGGTAACAGACCCGGCGGAAATTGTAGCGCCGCTGATGGAATTGATCTCCTTGCCGAATTCGAATGACGAAGAAGCGTCCTTCCCGCGGAATTGCTGCAACCAAACTTTTTCTTTTACCGCTCCTCCGTAAGATTCTCTGTATTTTATTATTTCCGCATTGATTACTTTTGCCTGCGTATCGAAAACTACTAGAAAGGTAATCGGTAGCGATTTACCGTAAACGTTGTCCAGCGCCGCAACGGCTCGCAGAGTATCTCCGCGGTATATTTTCCATATGTACAAATTGTCCCTGAAAAATTTCTGACGGTATTTATTCTCCAGTCTTGTTTTGATATCGTCCGGTATATCGTATTTAATCATTTCCACTTTAAAGCCGGAGCCGAAAAAACTTTTGACGGTTTTTTCGGCTTCTTCCTTAATACCGGCGCAGACAGAGCTTAACAACAATAAATATATAATAAAAAATCGGACCATAATTTTTCTCAGAACATATATCCGACGCCTAAATTGAAAAGAGTGGTTTCCTGCGAACCGAGTTCTTTAGTCCGCATGCCGTAATCTATTTTAAATACCACTTTGTCGATCGGTTTTACCGAACAGCCGACCATCCAGTAGGAATAGTGATTCGCCTTTTCGGAATCGCCTCCGGTAATAGTCGACGCTGCCGTATTATAATCGGAATACCTTACAAAAGGAATTACTTTCGTTTTCCAGTTCAACAGCCCGGAAATGTCGTACCCGAGGTCGAGATAAAATCCGTTGGATTTTCTCAAATTATATTTTTCATAGTCGATATTACCGTATTCAAATACTATGTAAAGATTATTCATCCTGTAATCAGCATGAACTTCATAAATTGATATTGCATTTTGCGAAGTGTCGCCCGAAGCGTTATTGTATGTGTAAGAACCGCCTACTTTCAATCCGTTAAACCCGACATAATCGAGGCGCAGATTATACAACAAATCCTCCGCATCGGCTTTATAACCTTTTAGTCTTCCGCTTCGGATGGCATTCGATTCGCTGAATTTGTCGCTGTCGAGCCCTTCCATTATGGTCAGCTTATAGTCGAACGACTTGTAATTCCCGAAGAAAGAAATTCCATTGCCAAACCAGGTAGTGGGAATAATTTTGTTATGATAATCCGGTCTTTCGACACCGAAGAATAACGGCGGTTCATGATATTCGTTAATCAGTCCGACTGAAGGCAAAATGACGCCGGCCTGGAATCCGAACCAATCGGCGTGTCTGTATTCCACATAAGCTTGCTCAAGCTCAAGCTCTCCCTGTCCGTTTTGCACAAAGTTGTGCTCCAGCTCAACTTCCGACTTAAACGACCATTTTTCATTGAAATTATAGCTGAGGAAAGTCACGAACCTGTGAAAATCCAGAGTCTTGGAAGCTTTTGAATTTTCAGTTTTCGAATAATTGTAATGGAGTTCGCCGTATCCGCCAATAGTGGCTTTGGATTCGAAAAACTCGTCTGTTTGAGCAACAGACGTTAAACCGAAAGCAAAAAACATTAGTAAGGAAAAGTAGAAACGCATAAAGTATACCTCCGCATAGATTGATTTTTATTTAGACCAAATATAAATTATAAAAAATAATTTTCCAAATTTTCTTGACAAAAATTTGGCAGTCGATTATTTTTGAATTGTGATTCATTAATAATAAGCCATGAGAGTAAAAGAAGGAAATAAAGAGAGAGACATTCTCGAAGCTGCGGTCGATATATTCGCGCGTCATGGATTCCACAAAGCCAAAATTTCCCAGATTGCGGATCAGGCGGGAGTTGCCACCGGGAGCGTTTATCTTTATTTTAAGAATAAGGACGATATCCTAATCAAAATTTATAACACGCTCTGGGAAAAACTCTACAGCGAATTGATCGCGATTACAGGAAACGAAGCTCTTTCCCCCATCGAAAAAGTAGACGCAATGATCGACCTTATTTTCGACATGTTTACGGAAAATCCCTCAGTGGCAATTGTGTTTGTCAACGAGCAGGAAAGTATGAATCGAATATCAGGCGATAAATACTCGCTCTATTACGAAAAATTCTTGGACGAAGGCGAAAAAGTAATCAAAGAAGGAATAAAAGCCGGATTTTTTAACAAGAATATCGATCTAAAAATATTCCGGCACTTCATATTCGGCTCCATACGCAATCTGCTCCATCAATGGGCAATGACTCCCAGCAAATTGCCCCTGAGTAAAATTCGTCAAAATTTTAAGTTTTTAATCAAACACGGAATTATGAAATAATTTTTTTAATTATTTATGAATAATGATTCATTTTTCGGAATAAGCCATGCATAGAAGCAAAATTCTTTTAACGTTGTTTTTTATTGCCGGCATATTAAAAGCTCAATATCTCGAAATATCTCTTCGAGAATCGATTGAGCTTGCACTTGAAAACAGTTTTACGGTAAAAAAATACGAGTCCCGCCTTAAATCAAAACAGGCCGAAGAGAAGAAAACCTGGGGTAATTTTCTACCTTCGGTCTCGGTGGAGGCATCGTACACTCACTTAAATGACGACATGAGTATAAACTTGAATCCGATTAAAGATGCCATCATAAGCCTGGAAGCCGCTTCGCAGACCGAACTACAAAATATTTATAATATTTTAAACGGTCTCCCTGCATTTAACGACGCCCAAAAATCGGCGGTACGAACACAAATTGCTTCGGGGCTGAATTCACTTCTCTCCCCGTTCAGTATGACTTTTAAAAAACAGGATTTTAAAACCGCCACCTTAGTCGGCTATCAACCCATCTTTTTGGGCGGTAAACTTTTGGCTGCAAAGAATTACGCATCGAGCGAGCTTAAGTCTGCCGAACTCGAATTGGAATCAGTCAAAAATCAACTTTGCTATAAAGTCGCCGATGCATACTTTCAAGTGATTCTAATAGAAGAGATAGTCAAAACCAGACAATCGGTACTCGAGGGTATCCGTCAGCATAAGGAAGACGCCTGGAAATTATACAAAGAAGGCCTGATTTCATATAATAATTATTTAAGAGCGGAAGTAGCGCTTGCGGACGCCGAAACAAATTTACTTAACGACAAAAACAATCTGGAGCTTGCGCTCATAAATTTCAAGCAACTCTTAAATATTCCACAGAATGCCGAAATAAGACTGACCGACAGCCTTTCCTATAACAATACGGATTTGCGCATTGACGAACTAAAAGCCGAAGCTTTTAACAAGCAGCCGCTGTTAAACATCATTAGAACCAAAAAAGACGCCGCCAGACAAAATTATAATCTTGCCCGTTCCGAGTTTTTACCTAAGCTGCTCGCTTTCGGAAAATACGAAATGTATCCCGAGTATTTATCTTCCCTGGAGCCGCGTTGGGCAGTAGGACTTCAATTAAATATCAATTTGTTCAACGGTTTCAGAAGTTATCTCGATTTGCAGAAAGCAAGTTATCTGGAATCCGAAGTTGAACAGACAATGAACGAATCGTTTCAGCAGATTAATCTATGGATTACAAAATCATACACCGAAGCTAATAACGCTTCCGAAAGATTTAAGAAGTTAGAAACCGACATGAAATTAGCCCAAGAAAACCTTCGACAAAACGAAAAACGATTCCTGAACGGAATGGGAACTTCATTGGAGGTCGTGGACGCCAGATTGTCTCTCGAAAAAGTCGAACTCGAGAGAACCGCCTCTTTATACCAATATTATAAGTCGTTAGCCGAGCTATTTTATGCCTCGGGTGATTTCGACAAATTTTTTGACGTTTGGAAGAATCAGGAGCTTTCACATGAATAAGAAAATCATAATTCCATCTTTAGCAATCGTATTTTTCAGTTTAGCGTTCTTTATTGCATTTTCCGGTATCTCCTCCGGCGACGAAAAGATTATTACCGGTTTGGTCGAATCTCGTCAAGTCGACGTATCCTCTAAAATACCCGGAAGGCTTAAGAAAATATTTGTCCGCGAGGGAGACAAAGTAAATATTGGAGACACACTTGCAATAATTGAAAGCAGGGAGCTCGAAGCCAAATTGAAACAGGCAAAAGGAGCCTTAGAAGCGGCGAATGCGAAATATCGGATGGCTCTCAACGGCGCTCGTGATGAAGAAAAAGAAGCCGCTATGAATTTATATCTCCAGGCTAAATCTCAATACGAATACGTTTCCAAAACTTATAATCGATTTAAAGAGCTATATAAAGAAAATGTTATTTCGCTGCAGGAATTCGACGAAATCGAATTTAAATACAATGCAGCAAAAGCCCAGATGGAAGCCGCAAAAGCCAAATACGACATGGCTCTCAAAGGCGCGCGCGAAGAAGAGATTTCGGCGGCGCGCGGACTTGTTACTCAAGCGGAGAACGCCTACAACGAAGTTCTGGCTTATTATGAGGAGCTTGTGATTAAATCTCCCATTTCAGGCGAAGTAACCGACATCTACGCCGATATAGGAGAACTGATTAATTCAGGCTACCCAGTTTTTTCAATTCTTCCCGAAAACGACCGATATGTAATACTTCACGTCCGAGAAGACGAAATGCAAAATATCTCCAAGGGGAAAATTTTCAAGGCAACCATTCGGGCTCTCGGCAACAAGGAACTGTCAGTGAAGGTTAATTACATTTCCCCTTTGGGCGATTTTGCAGATTGGAAACCTACAAACCGGAAAGGCGATTTCGATCTTAAAACCTTTGAAGTTCATCTGGTCCCAATTGATAATAATTTCAAGCTTCTGCCGGGCATGACGGCTCAGATAAATTTAGAGAATTAGGAAATGAATTTGCAAACAATATATCGTATCGCAAAGAGAGAAATTCGGGGCATGAGCGGAACCTCAATATTCATTGCGGTTGTTATGCCCTTCATTCTTATACTGATACTCAATTCGATATATAAAAAAGAAATTTTACGCGAGTTGCCCGTAGCGGTTTACGACTGCGACAGAAGCGAGCTTTCGCGAAAATTAATACGGCTTATCGACGCTTCCCCGTCAATGGAAATAATCGATTCATACGTTTCAATCGATATGATTGAAGACGGTTTCAATAGCGGCAAAACGGAAGCGGTCTTTTATATACCCTCGGATTTCGAACGTTCAATTAAGCGAGGGCTGCAATCTAGGATAATTGTGTACAAAAACAGCTCTAATATTATTACGAGCAATCTCATATTAAAAGACGCTTCCACAATCGTCAAGACTTTTTCGGCCGGAACGCTGCTTAATAAATTCGAAAAGAATTCGATGAACGAAACAATCGCCTACCCGTTGGTTAATCCGGTTAAAATAGAAACGAGTTCGCTCTATAATCCCAACTACAGTTACGTGAGCTACCTGCCGCCCGGCTTAATAGCTTTTACGCTTCAGATCGCTATTATGCTTTCGACGTCGCTGATAATAAATTCCGAATTTACCGGAAGAGCCTTTGGAGAACTGATTTTGATTTCGCGCGGGAACTCTTTATTAATCTTTGCGGGAAAGTTCGCGCCTTACTTTACGCTTTATTTTTTCATGACGTTGATAATTCTTTTTATAATTTTTCCGCTCTACAATATAGCTGTTAATGGTTCGTACGTCGTATTATTACTGCTATTTATTATTTTCATCGCCGTCAACGTCAATTCGGGTATATTGATATCCTCGTTATTTAATGATCAACTTTTTGCAACCGAGCTGACAATATTCATAAACACCCCCGCTTTTATACTCAGCGGTTATACTTTCCCGGTTTGGGCAATGCCCTCGGTTCATAAAGCCCTGGCTTATTCAATGCCGTTTACGTACTTCCTCGAAGCCTTTATAAAAATCATCCGCGCCGGCGCGAATCCGTCAGATATGACGTCGGAATTAGCTGCGCTAATATTCTTTGCGATAATCACATTTGCAGCGGCATATATTGCGTTAAAATACAGAATCAATAAAATTACCAGCGAACAACTTAAATGAGAATTAAAAACATCATAAAAAATATAACATGCCTTATTGTCGACGAATCGCGAAACATTAGAAGAGACTTTGATCTTCTTTCAATACTCATTCTCGCTCCGTTATTTTATTCTTTCTTCTACAGCTCCGTATATATCAATAAAGTGGAGCGGGACGTTCCGGTGGCTGTGGCCGACTTAGACAAAACAAAATCCTCGAGAGAATTAATTCGTTTACTCGACGCCCACTCTAATATCGGCGTCAAATACGAAATCGAATTCCCTGACGAAAAGTTGTTAAGCGAAGGCTCGGTTCAGGGAATAATTGTTATTCCGAAGCATTACGAAGAAAGATTGAAAAGACACGAAAAGAACGCTATTAAAGTATATCTGAACACATCGCGTTTTTTGATTTCGAATGATTTAAATAAAGGTATAAACGAAACCGTCGCTTCTATCAACGATGAAATTAAAAGTTCTGTTTTCATATCGAAAGGCTATGCTCCGGAACAGGCGAAGATATTATCCGAGCCCGTGCAACTTGAAATCCGTAACTTGTTTAATTTGTCGGACAGCTACGGTTATTATTTAATACCCGCCGTTTTGGTTCTTATATTGCACCAGACGCTATTAATGGGCGTTTCCGAAAGCATAGCCCAAATGAGGGAAAACGACGAAATCACATTGTGGGGGGATAATTACGGTATATTGCAAACACTTATTGCGAAGGGTATTTACTATATACTTCTGTATTCCGTATATCTGTTGTTTTTTACTATTATAATTTTCCCTCTGTTCGGAATTGATTTCAAAGGCAGTTATATCGTTCTTACAATAACCGGATTTCTGTTCCTCGGCAGCGTTGTTTATTTCGGTATTTTTATTTCTTCATTCTTCAAGAAAAAATTACACGCGCTTCAGATAATGGCTCTCACATCGTATCCCATATTTCTCTTTTCGGGATACAGCTGGAAATTAGATGCAATGCCTATTGTAATTAAATTGTTGAGTTATTCAGCGCCATTCACGCCTTACATGAATCTTTTTACGCGGTTATCTCAAGCCGGGGCGGGCATTCCAAACCTCCTGCCCGAGATTTTACATCTTACATTGCTTCTATTGTTCTACTTAGCCGCTTCTCTAATCAGAATTCACAAATTAAACAGAGGTATAAAATGAAACGATTATTAACGTTATTGATACTTGTAACTTTGCCGCTATCCGCTTTTTCTCAAAGCAGAGTCTCGGCAGGAATTATTTTCAGTCACTTCAACAACATCGGCGACAAAGGAATTACCGATATAAAAACTCCCGTCGGTTACGGAGCGCTAGCCGGATACGACATTACAGAAGAATTTACCGTAGCATTTACAGTAGAATATCTGAAAGGCGACATGAAAGAATTGAGCGGTAAAGAAACCGATTACAGAACCGGTTTAACCGCCGTAGTTAAACCGTTTAATACTGATTTGATCTTTCCCTATATATCCGCCGGATTTGTCACGTCATATAAGAAATATGACTACGACAACTTGCCCTCCGACGATAAATTCAAATTGTACGCACGGTATGGCGCAGGCGTCGATTATAAACTGCTCGACAATCTTTCGATTAATTTCGACATGGGCGTTTATTTCAACGGAATGGAATTCTCAGGATGGACGAACAGCTTGGGATTGAGAATAACTCCCAATTTATAAGTTCAGCTCTATGAGCTGTGCTTCACACAACCCCTGTGACGGCGGAGTCATAACGGCTCTGCCGTTTTATTATTTTCTCAAAAAATCTTTAAATATATCGAGTCGGTAACCGGATTCTTCCGAAAGCTTTTTAATCACTGTATATTTCTTGAAAGCGTTATTAATGATTTTCACTATTTCTTTTTCCGAATTTTCTTCGGCTCTTTCGTTATCATTTTCCGTGAGTATATACATAATTATTTTTTCGATTACCGAGAGCGTAAATAGCCAATCTAAAAATTCCTCGAAATTTTCCTTGCTGAAATAAACTACTCCTTCGTATTCATTGACACCGATATATGTTCTAACCGACTCGTCATTCAGCAAATTGAGTATACAATTGAACTCGTATTTTCCGTTCTCTACTTGTTCATTCTTCCCGCCGTCGCAAAACATTTCGATGGCTCCGTTATTGATGTCCTGCAAGATTTTAAGCAGCAATAATTCCCGCAACAATTCGAATTCGCCCTTGCCGATTCTTTTGAGTATTTGCCTGATGGGCGAATCGAGCAATATCTTGTTAATGTAATTTTTCTTGTTCAAATCTCCATCGTCTTCGAAAAGCGACGACATATTCGATACTACCAGCCATATCAAATAAAGGATCGTATCGTCTTTGTAGTTTCTGTATTCATTTGTAATTATTGCTTTATGCAGTTCCTTATTCGGAATATTTTCATCCACAATAAAATGCCTCTGTAATGCGCCGTTTAGAAACTTCAGGGCTTCGACTTCGAGTTCGAAATTTTTCCATATCAAATGATTATCCGACTCGATTTCAAATTGCGCGCAAACGGTGTCGATTAATTTATTGAATCTCCCTTTTAAAATTGATTCTCCGCTGTTTATATCTTCCGATCCGTGAATATAATTATCGTAAAATTCCTCCAATGAATCATCTTCGAAAATATCGAGGAATGTTTTGTGTATCGGTTCGAGTTGCATTTCTATCATTGCTCGAGATATGCTTGGAACGCCTTTCCCCTGTAGTTTACGTTCGAGCTTTTTCCAATCTCCGAATTCATCGTAGATTTCTCTGAAATCCAGAAACACAGCAGATTGGAATCCTTTTAGTTCTATATAGAATCCGTCGATCGAAAGGTCATAGCCGGATTTGAGATATTCGAGATTTGTTACATGTTCTCTAAAGACGTAATAATAATTTTTAGAGGATTTAATGTCGAGAGCGTCTGAAAGAGTTTTTACGTGTAATTCTTTCTTACCTCCTCGCTGCACCAATTTGGGCGTAGATCTGAATATTTTCCCGGAGGTTGCTTCGTATTTATTATTATAAAACACGAGAGTCTTCTCGTCGTTTTCCCTGTTGGTAAAAGATATTACGTTTTCGTTGACATGCCCGTAGTCGTCAATAAAATCGTAAAGCCAGAAATTTTCAACATTGCTGAACAAATATCTTTTGCCGAGGAGAGGAAATATTTCTCTTTCATGCCGGTCGATTAACCATTGATTCGGCGATTCGTGATAGTACGCCCTTTGATATTCCATTCCGTATTTTTCGGTAAGACCTTCAATTTGACCGTGAGCAAACATCGGCAATCCGGGCAAAGTCGACATTAAGATACAAACACCGAAATATTTATCGTCCGAGCCGAATTGTTTTATTGCTGTTTCTTCGTCGGGATTGCTCATAAAATTAACATACCGTTTTAGTATTTCAGGTTCGAATTCAAGTGTGTTCGTAATCAAATCCCTGAATTTATCGTTCTCTTCTTTCATCAGCATATGCATAAAAGCCGAATTATAGACCCGATGCATGCCGAGCGTTCTTACAAAATATCCTTCCATTAACCAGAATGCCTCTGCAAGGAGTAGAGTGTCGGGCATCTCCTGATTAATTCTGTCGACTACTTCGCGCCAAAATTCTTTGGGAAACAATCTGTCGAATTCTTCTTTGGTCATCGAAAAATCCGACCTCGAGGGGATGTCCCCGCCTTTGCCCGGTTCCGGATACCAGAGTCTCGAAAAGTGCCTTTTGGTTAAAGTCATCGCCGCGTCGAATCGAATAATCGAAAATTTGCGAGCCACTTCGAATATTTTCTGAATTACGGCTTCGCGCACTTCCGCTTTGATCATATCCAGTTGCGCAGTATCGTTCCACGGCATATTAGTGCCGTCGTTGCCGTGATAAATATAACGCCTTTCGCCCGTATGATTATTAATCCATTCGAATACGACAGCCGCGTCAGAACGATCCCAATACCCGTCCTCTATTCGAATTTGGACAGACGGATCGTCCGACAAATTAGGTCCCGTGAAACTGTATGACGGGAACGGAGGGTAAGATGCCTGTATGAAATAATCCGGGTGTTCCACAATCCAGCGGGAATAAATTCCCGTATGGTTTGGCACCATATCGCTTGCGAGACGTATGCCGAAATGTCTGGCTCTTTTATTCAGGTTTTGATAAGCTTCTTCTCCGCCCAGATCTTCGGCAATTATATAATCGTAGAGTGAATAAGCCGACCCGATAGCGTCTACATTTCCCATCAAGTGTTTAATCTTTTTCGATGCGCTGCTTCTTTCCCATATGCCGATCAACCAGAGCGCGTTGAACCCCCAGCGTCTTAAAGTTTCGAGTTCCTCATCGGGTATTTGATCAAGTCTTTTTATTGGCCTCTGGTATTTCTTACTCAGTTGATCGAGCCATACATAAGTATTTTTTGCAATCAATACTACTTTGGGCATCCAATCGGTATCGGCGGTAAAATTTTCCGGCTCTTCATAATCTTTTTGCGCTTCGAGGGCATACTGATAACCTGATTTACCGAGACGAAGAATATCGGCATTGTCCGGAACTCCAAAGAAATTCGGAGCTACCGCCGGCGCTCCGCCGGGACCTCCGCCCTGTATATATTCTTCTTTAATAAAATCTTTGCTGCGCAATAATTTTTTCAAAAAATCTTCATTTAATAAAACGCCCCACTTTTCTCTTATAAAATCGAGTTGCCCTTCTATATCTTCCGGACTGTATTGAAACGGCGTTTTGAAAAAAGTAAATAAATCCTGATTTTCCAATCCGAAGCGCTTTTCTTCTTTGAAGAACTGTTCCAGAATTTCTATACTCTTGTAATAAAGGTCTTTCTCCTTGAAATAATTATCGTCGAATAATTCTCTGATTTTTTTGTTAGCGGGATTTTGATTTGCAAAATGAAGAAGTATCAACTCTTCCAGTACAATATCGGTATTCTTTTTCCCGGCGGTCATCGAATTGAGATAATCGTAAATTCCGATACGCCCCCTGAATATATCGGTAGTAGGGAATAATTCTAAAAATTCAAACAGCAACTTTCTATACTGATTTTCACTCAAATGTTTCGTAATAAAATCGGCGGCTCGTTCGATTACTCCCGGATTAACGTTTTCCTCATAAATCCTGAAAAGGTAATGGTAAATTTCGTCGATTAATGCCGCTGCATTAACTTTGCCTGCCTGAACGTAATCCGAAGGATTTCGCTTAGAGTTGATTTTATGAACAAGCTTGCGGACTGCATGAAAGTCTGCAAAAACCAAATTGCCTTCTATCGAAAAGAATTCATCTTCGATATCGTATTTTTTTCGGATATCTGCCGCAACATGAAATTCATATTTGGGATACGAATTTTTACTTAGATTATACGGAAACAGCGACGAAGCGACTTTAGTTTTTGCCATCTTGCTTTATTCATCTGGTTTATGATGTGTAATATAATCAAATATAACTATTTAAGGTAAGGATAAATTGCCTCCGGAAATCCGTAACGATTAAATGCGCGTCGTAAATCCGATGCTCTCGATAATATGTTTGGCTTTATCCGCGTCCTGTTGAGTTTCGAAAGAAATCCTAAACGTGCCGCCGGAGCCTAATCTTATTTTCAACAGTTCCAGATCCCTTATATTAATTCCCGCTTCATAGAGCGCAGAGGTTATTTTGGCAAGCACTCCCGGCTGGTCTTTAACAAAGACAAAAATGTCGAAGAGCGGGTTGATAAAGCCTTTAGTATTCTTTGGAATTTCGTCTCTTTTTTTGCGGGCGCTTTCGAATTTTTCCGCCAATAGTTTGTAGTTTCCCTTTTCTATAGCGTTTTTCAATTCCGTAAGATCGTACGAAAAATTATCTATAGCCTGTAAAATATTTTTTTGATTGTATCTGATTATCGGCTCCCAGAGGTTAAAATCGCTGGCGGCAATGCGAGTCATATCTCTGAATCCGCCTGCTGCGAAATCGAAGAAATTAATATCGCTGTCTTTAATAACTGCGGAGTTAATCAACGATACCGAAAGTAATTGCGGCAAATGACTGACTGCAGCAACTATTATATCGTGCACTTTCGGATTCAAGAAAGTA
This sequence comes from Melioribacter sp., assembly GCF_049325435.1. Lineage (NCBI taxonomy): Bacteria > Pseudomonadati > Ignavibacteriota > Ignavibacteria > Ignavibacteriales > Melioribacteraceae > Melioribacter > Melioribacter sp. The sequence goes on from NZ_JBMOLD010000011.1 coordinate 35,175, forward strand.
ATATGCGCGCCGGTTGAATGTATAAGATCCGCAAATTCATTCAACGTCGGATAGTTTTTTGACGAGTCGCTTAAAATATAAACGCTGTTTTCAAATAAGGTAGAATCGGAATGCTCGTAACCGTTTTTTTCTTTTCCCGCCATAGGATGACCGCCGATATAAAACCCGCTGCAATTGCCGCCGCATTCGTTCCATATTTGATGGAATATTTCTTTTACGCTGCAGACGTCCGATATTGTCTGCCCCGGCTTCAGTTTCGGAATCAAATTCTTAAAAGTTTCTATCGATTTGTCGACGGGGAAGCAAAGGAATATCAAATCGTCGTCCAATGCATCTTCTACTGTATCGAGTCCGCGGTCGATTGCCTTTTCGTTGAGCGCTTTTTCGAGCACATCGCGGCGGTCGTAAGCCGAAATTAACAAACCGGGATTTGCCGATTTAAGCGCTTTGGCTAACGACCCGCCGATTAATCCCAAACCGAGAAAAGCTATTTTTTTAAAGTGCAATTTATAATGACCTGTTAATTACCTTTGCTATAGCATCGAGCTCTTTCATCAGATTTATAAAAGTATCGGGTAATAAAGCCTGAGGGCCGTCAGAAAGAGCCCTTTCTGGGTCGTCGTGTATCTCGATCATTAAACCGTCCGCTCCAGCGGCTACGGCGGCTCTTGCCATCGGCGGCACCTGATCGCGCAATCCGGTAGCATGAGAAGGATCGGCTATTACCGGTAAATGACTCTTCTTATGGACAATCGGAATAGCCGACAGGTCGAAAGTATTTCGCGTGTAAGTTTCGAATGTTCTGATTCCTCTTTCGCAGAGCATCACATCCGGATTGCCGCCGCTCAAAATATACTCGGCAGACATGAGCCATTCCTCGATCGTAGCGGCAATGCCGCGTTTCAACATAACCGGTTTCTTCACATTGCCCAGTTCCTTCAACAACGGAAAGTTTTGCATATTGCGCGCGCCCACCTGGAAAATATCGGTGTACGGTTCGATCAACTCGATATGACTTATCTGCATTACTTCGGTTATTACAAGCAGGTTATATTTATCGGCTGCCGCGCGCATCATTTTCAAACCTTCGACGCCCAAACCTTGAAACGAATAAGGCGAGGTTCTCGGTTTGAACGCGCCGCCCCTTAAAATTTTTGCGCCGGATTTGGCTACGGTTTCGGCAAGTTTGAAAATCTGATCTTCGTTTTCGACCGAGCATGGACCCGCCATCATTGCTATTTTATTGCCGCCAATTTCCACGTCCTTAATTTTTATTACAGTATTTTCCTCTTTGAAACTCCGGCTGGCAAGTTTGTACGGAGTGGTAACCCTGTAAACGTCTTCCACTCCCTCGAGGATGCTGATATTTCGTATGTCGAAATTGGGCTGAACTCCGATTGCGCCTATTATAGTTTTTTCGGCTCCTTCGGAAATATGAACTTTGAAGCCGTAATTTTCCAAATGATTTATTACGTTTTGAACCTGCTCTTTTGTAGCGTTTTTTTCGAGTATTACAACCACTTTAAATTACCTCCTTAATTATGAAATTTTTTTTCGCCCGCCCTTATTTCCAACGGAATATAATCTTCCTTCGAAGGTATTGCACAGGAATAATTCGGGTTGTACGCGCAATACGGGTTATAAGCAAGATTAAAATCGATAGTGTAAATATAATTCGGATCATCCTGTTTTTCAAAATCGAGATATCTGCCCACCCCATAGGATTCTTTGTTCGTAGTTTTATCAGTGAACCAGATTGAATAATATTTTGTCCCGTCGCTTCCGGTCGATTCGTATACATTTACTTTATATTCTTCTCCTCCGTAGTGAAATTTCACATAACCGTATTTAATCGTTTCCCTCGGCTCTCCTTTAGTTCCGTATATTATAACCGTATCTTTTTCCGGATATTCATACAATTTACTTTTGAAAACGAATTCTGGATTTACATCGAAATAATTCAGTTCGTGAAATTCCACTTTATTTTTGAAATTAAACGGTGAGCGGGGGTCCGATTTCATAAATTCGTTAACTTGCCCGCGATGTTCTTCAATTTTCTTTATGTACGCCGTTTCTTCGGGCGATAATTTATCCGAACACGAGATAATAAAAACGGACAAAAACAATACGTAATAAAGTAGTTTCATGTTTTTTTCTCTTCTTTAATTTTTCTTTTTAATTCGTTCAATTTGTTGAGCGCCTCAATCGGCGTAATAGAATCGATCGGCAAGTCTTCAATTTCTTTACGCAATTCTTCGTCTTTCATTTCAAAGAGACTTATTTGCATTTCGTCGTTTTTTCTGATGCGGGAAATTTTTTCTTTTTTAATTTCATAAGGAGTCAGCTCTTTACTCTCGAGATTGAGCAGAATTTCTTTGGCGCGGTTTGTTACGTAAACCGGCAATCCCGCCATCTGCGCCACCTGAATTCCGTAACTGTGGTCTGCGCCGCCCGGTTTGACTTTATGCAGAAAGATAACTTTATCGCCGTACTCTCTCACATCGACTTTATAATTTTTTATTCTGGGAAAAATCTCCGCCATTTCGTTCAACTCGTGATAATGCGTGGCGAAGAGAGTCTTTGCGGCAATTTCAGGATTTTCGTGCAAATATTCCGTAATAGCCCATGCAATCGAAATGCCGTCGAAGGTGCTCGTACCTCTTCCTATTTCATCGAGCAGAATGAGACTTTTATTTGTAGCATTGTTCAAAATATTTGCGGCTTCCTGCATTTCGACTAAAAACGTACTTTCTCCCGTCGTTATGTTATCGCTGGCTCCGACACGCGTAAAAATTCTGTCGACTATACCGATTCGCGCTTCTTTTGCGGGGACGTAAGAACCGATTTGCGCCATCAGTACGATTAAACCGATCTGCCTCAAATAAACCGACTTTCCCGCCATATTCGGACCGGTTAGAATTATTATCTGGTCTTCCGAAGAAGATAAACGACAACTGTTGGGAGTAAATTTTTCGCCGGGAGGCAAAATCTGTTCCACTACCGGATGCCTGCCGTCAACTATGTCGATAACATCGGAGTCGTCGACCGTCGGTTTGACGTAATTGTACTGCTCCGCGCATTCTGCAAACGAGAGGAAACAATCGAGCATTGCAATCAAGCGGGCGTTCGTCTGTACCCGCTCGGTAGCCGCAGCAATCTGGTATCTGATCTGTTCGAACAATTCGAATTCCAACTTGGCGATATTATCCTGGGCATTTAGAATTTTTTCTTCGTATTCTTTTAACTCGGGAGTAATATAACGCTCGCTGTTAACGAGTGTTTGTTTCCTGATGTAATGAGCAGGAACTTTATCTTTATTGGCATGGCTTATTTCGATATAATAACCGAACACTTTATTGTAACTGACTTTCAAAGAAGAAACGCCCGTCTTTTGCCTTTCTTCTTTTTGCAAGTTCGCAATCCATTCTTTGGCGTTGAACGCCAGACTGCGCAATTCGTCAAGTTCGGGATTATATCCCGGTTTAATAACTCCGCCGTCGTGGAGCGAGGCAGGAGGCTCTTCATTGATTGCGTTTTCAATTTTTGCCACCAATTCTTCAAGAGGATTCATATTGTCGTTTATTTGCCGAAGCGTTTCGGCAGACGATTGATCGAGCAGTTGTTTTATCAAATGAATTTTTTTGAGAGAATTTTTCAGATTGATTACTTCCCTCGGATTAATTCTGCCTGTGCATGCTCTGGCAATCAATCTTTCGATGTCGCCGATTTCGCTTAACTCTTCGCGTAAATTTTTTCTGAGAGATTTATTCTCAAATAATTCTTCTACGCATTCCTGTCTTTTCAGTATCGGTTCGAGTTTTTTTAACGGAGTTGTAATCCACCGTTTAAGAAGACGTCCGCCCATCGAAGTGGAGGTTTTATCGAGAATCGATATTAGCGAGCCTTCCCTTTCGCCGCTTTGAATCGTAAATAAAATTTCGAGGTTTCTTTTTGTGGCGTAATCGAGCGCCATGTACTCGGTCGGATTATAAACCGATATTCGATTTATATGCGGAAGATTGGCTTTTTGGGTTTCGCGCAAATAATTGAGAGCCGCTCCCGCCGCCGACACTGCAAGATTCATATTTTCGATTCCAAAGCCTTTCAAGGTTTTGACCTCGAAATGATTAAGTATCAAATCCTGACAATAGTCGAAGTCGTATATCCAGTCGTCGATTTTCGTAATTCTTGCGTCTTTGGCATACCTGCCGATTAACGGCTCGAGTAAATTCTTCAATTTTTTCGGAATTAAAATTTCAGCGGGATTAATCAGTCCGAGCTGCTCGGGCAAAAGCTTTTTATCCGTTTCATAAGTTTGAAATTCGCCTGTCGAAATGTCGCAAAATGCGAGTCCGTATCTCTCCCCGTCTCCGTAAATCGAAAGCAGGTAATTATTTTTTTTATGGTCGAGCAATTTATCCGAGAAAGCCACACCCGGAGTGACCACTTCGATTACCTCTCGCTTTACAATTCCTTTGGCGAGTTTAGGGTCTTCCACCTGTTCGCAAACCGCCACTCGATAGCCTGCGCGCACCAGTTTGGGTAAATACGAATCGATGGCGTGGTGCGGAAAACCGGCAAGCGGAACGTCCTCTGCGGCGCCGTTGGCTCGTTTGGTTAATGTAATGCCTAAAACCTTAGAAGCAATTTTTGCGTCTTCCTCAAACGTTTCGTAGAAATCCCCCATCCTGAAAAGCAGGATTGTATCGGGATATTCCTTCTTTATCCTCGTATACTGAGCCATTAACGGGGTAACGCTCATACAGGTAAATCTCGATTTTTTGGGATAAAAATATACTATAATGAAAGACGAATAACAATTTGGATTGATTCAAGGGAGGTTGTGACAAATTAAATTACGTATATTTTTTCTCTTTTAGAATATTTAAAGGCTGCCCGTAACTGAGAGCAGCCTGTCGGTATTCGCTTAATCGTCAATGAATAAAGAAATTCACTCCGATACTGAAATTTATTATTTTGGTTACGTCATTTCCGGAATATAAGTTCGATTCCCCCAATTTAATCCTACTGTAATTTATCGCAGTTTCAATTGCAAAATAATTGGTAATAAAATAATCAGCTCCGCCCGAGAACTTGATTTCAGTATAGTTTGAAGACGAGCCGTTTTTCATTTCCATATAAGTCATCCCAGCTCCGAGATATGGTTTTAATTTTTTGCTTAAATCGAAATAATACCGAATCGCCGGACCGAAACCGTAATAATTGTCAGAATTGCTTTCAAATCCGTAATGAAAATAAGTCAATGAAATTGCGGTATATAAATTATCGACGAAGAAATATCCGATTTGCGGCTCGAAACGAAATTGATTAAAGGTGCTGCCGTCATTAGTTCTGCTTTCGTACGATATGGAACCGTTTAGCGTGTATGTGCCTTGCCCGACCGGAGATTGCGCCTGAAGAGTTCCGGATATCAGAAGCGTCAAAAAAAAGATTGCTGTTGGTTTCATGCGTCCCTCTTTGTTTGTTGATTTATATGGCTAATTAAGAAGAATTAGAATATATAATAATCGAGTAATTGCTTCTAACTATGTCTTGTACCCTCGTTAAAGCGAATTTATTTATTGTGTGTTTTCATAAAGCTCAGCTTATCCCAATACCCTCTTTGAAGTTTTATTTTACCGTCCTCGATGTAAAAGAATCCGCACCCTCTCAACCCCAGCGGATCGCGCCATTCAAGCGCAGCCCAATTTCCGTCCTGAAGCAGATTCTCCACAATGCAGACCATCTCGGCTTCGGCAAATTCTTTCTTAAACATATCCCTGATTGCGCTTTTGCCTTCGACCGGTTCATTTGGGATTTGGTAATTAACAGCGTCTTCGCTGTAGAGCTCCGACAATCCGCCCGCGTCTGCTTTATTGAAAAGTTTCACCCATTCTTTAACGACTTCAATCGCTTCCATGCGGCATTCCCTATTTTATAATCCCGTTTTAATATGAACGTATAAACTGAGAAAGACGACCGACAAAAAAGTAACAGCCGATAATATCAACCATTTCATACCCGTATACGACGCCGCTCCGGTCATTCCGCCAAGCGCGGCATAAGATAACGCAACATAAGGTGTCGTTATAATTTTATTTTTCCTGAAATCGATCTTCAATAAATAATCCAATAAAAATTCGACAATGATGAACAGACACAGCAATATCAACTGAAGATGATAGATAAACGGTCTATTGAATAAATGAGCTTTTATAAGCAGAAATAATGCGGGGAAACATGAGAATAGAAATAGAACGCCGAGAATATATTCCGTTTTCGGGCGCCTGTATAATCTCGCAATAAACAAAGCCGTCAGAATAATATTATCGAATACCGCAAGCAGAGCTCCTGTCAGATTATATGATTCTTTATCAATCATCATCTAAGTTTATAATTAGAATCCCTCTGGCAACAAAATAAATAAAATTGAATTTTAATCAAAAAAGAATTTTCACATAAGATAGCCGGCAATCGCCTCGGCTATTTTTTCGCCGTCGATTGCGGCCGAAACAATTCCGCCGGCATAGCCGGCTCCTTCTCCGGCGGGATAAAGACCCTCGATCTGTAAATGCCGAAACGTTGTTCTGTCTCTCGGAATACGAACCGGCGAACTTGTTCTCGTTTCGGCTGCTAAAATTTGGGCTTCGGCGGAAATAAAGCCCGGCATCTTTTTATTAAAAATCAGCAGAGCCTCGCGTAAACTCTTTTTAATCCGTTCGGGGAACAATTCGTTCAAGTCGTATGAAACCGCGCCCGGTATGTAAGACGTCGGCGGCAGGGAATCCGAGGACCTGCCCTTCAAAAAATCTATAACTCTTTGAGCGGGCGCTTTTTGATTTTTTCCTCCGGATTCAAATGCGGCAATTTCAATCGACTTCTGGAATTCCAATCCGGCAAAAACTCCGGCTTTTTTATATTCCTCCCAATCTTTTTCGTCCACAGCCACCACAAGTCCGGAATTTGCAAACGGCGAATCGCGTCTCGATAAACTCATACCGTTGAGCACCAGCTCGCCCGGCGCCGTAGAAGCCGGAACGATTATACCGCCCGGACACATACAAAAAGAATAAACGCCTTTATCATCCACCTGGCAGGCAATACTGTAGCTTGCCGCCGGCAAATTCGGATGCCGTTTTTTTGAGTGATACTGTATACTGTCGATCAAATTTTGCGGGTGCTCTATTCTTACTCCTAGCGCAAATGGCTTCGATTCTATCAGTATCCCCTTTTTGTCGAGCAAGTAATAGATATCTCTAGCAGAGTGGCCTACGGCTAAGATTACAGCCTCTGCAATATATTCCTTCTCATCGTTTACAATTACTCCTCCGATACGCGAATTTTCGATAATAAAATCCGTCACCCGCGAGTTGAAATGAATTTCGCCGCCGTGTTTCAGAATTGTTTCGCGTATGTTAGAGACTACTTTAGGCAAAATATTTGAGCCTATGTGAGGATGCGAATCAATCAGAATTTCGGATTGCGCCCCGTGGTAAACGAGAAGATTTAAAATCCTTTTTACGTCTCCCCTTTTAGTCGATCGCGTATATAATTTACCGTCGCTGTATGTTCCCGCGCCTCCTTCGCCGAAGCAATAATTGGAATCGGGATTAACAATGCCGAATTGTTGTATGGCTCTTAAATCTCTTCTTCTGCTTCGCACGTCTTTGCCTCTTTCCAGTATAATCGGCTTAATGCCGAGTTCAAGGAATCGTAAGGCTGCAAACATACCCGCGGGTCCGAAACCGACAATTATTACCCGCTTTCCTTTTTCTACGTTTTTAAAATCAAAATTGACCGTTTCTTCCGCAGGATTTTCATTGATAAAAACAACTGCTTTAATTCTGTAGACGGGATTTTTTCTGCGTGCGTCGACCGAGCGTTTTATTATCGACACGCGGGTAATCTCTTCGATATTAGTCCGGGTCTCTTTGGCCGCCGCATTTCGAATAAATTCATAATTAAAGATGTTTTCCGGCGGTATGATTAAGTCGATTTCTTTTTGCATGTCAATATGTCGATTTAATTACTCCGCCGTCTACGGCGATAGTGGAACCCGTAATATAGCCCGCTTGTTCGGAAGCCAGATAGACGATTAAAGAGGCAACTTCGTCCGGACGTCCGAGACGTTTCATCGGAACGTCGTTTGCCATCGAAGATAAAATTTCTTCGTGCGATACTCCGCTTTCCTTGGCTCGCACAACGGCTAATTCATAGAGTCTGGACGTCAAAGTATAACCCGGGGCTACATTATTGACGGTTATATTAAACTTTCCCACCTGATTGCTCAAGGTTTTTGCGAATGCGGTTACCGCGCTTCTAAATGAATTTGACAACACCAGGTTATTGACCGGCTGTTTGACAGAGAGGGAAGTAATATTAATTATTCTGCCCCAGTTTTTGGCTTTCATTCCCGGAAGAACAAGCCGGGTAAATCTTACTGCGCTCATAAGCACCTGCTGAAAAGCATCTTCCCAGTTTTTATCGTCTATAGTTTCGAAGAAACCCGGCGTCGGACCGCCGCAATTGTTTACGAGTATGTCGATATCGCCTAATTCTTCTTTTACTTTTTTGACCGTTGTTTCTATGTCTTCGCTTTTGTTGATATCGCATACAACCCACATCGGTTCTACGTTGAAAATATTCCGGATTTCGGAAACGGTTTTAAGCAAATTGTCTTTATTGCGGGAGCAGATTGCGACTTTGCATCCCTCTTTAATAAACAACTCTGCCGTAGCTCTCCCTATTCCCATACTGGCGGCAGTAACCAGAACGGTTTTTCCTTTCAAGAACAATTCCACTGAGCACCTCGCGGATAATTTATAATTATTAATGCGAAGATAATATTTGCGGTTATTATAAAAAAATAGCAGGCTCGTAAGAGCCTGCATTTAACAAATTAAGGAGGCTATGCTATGAAGAATTCCTCATACCGAGGAAACCGTTTTAAGAGGGGAGGTTATTTAACTGTTCTCTTACAATTTTTTCCGTGTCGAGCGCTATAACCAATTCTTCATTTGTCGGTATGCGCAATACTTTTACTTCCGAATCCTCGGACGATATAACAGCCTCTCCTTTGGGATTTTGGTTCAGATTTTCGTCGAGTTTAATACCGAGGAATTCCATATTGGCGCAGACGTCTCTTCTTACCATATCGGAATTTTCGCCGATGCCTCCCGTAAAGACTACCGCATCCAAGCCGCCCATTGCAGCGGCATATGCGCCGATATATTTTTTGATCCTGTATGTAAATACGTCGAAAGCATTTTTGGCTTTTTTATTCCCTTCGAGCACGGCGTTTTCAATTTCTCTCATATCGCTGCTTTCGCCGCTCAAACCGATCAATCCGCTGTGCTTGTTCAATAATGTATTTGCTTCGGAAATAGACAGACCTTCCTTGCCCATAATATAGAGAATAACGGACGGATCCATATCGCCGCTTCTCGTTCCCATTAAGAGGCCTTCGAGCGGGGTGAAGCCCATAGTAGTATCGACCGATTTACCGCAATCGACCGCCGCCATTGAGCATCCGTTACCCAAATGAGCGGTAATTATTTTCAATTCTTCAATAGGACGATTCAAGAGAGCCGCGGCTCTTTCCGATACGTAACGATGCGAAGTTCCGTGAAATCCGTATCGTCTGATTTTATACTTTCGGTACAATTCATATGGAATGCCGTACAAAAAGGCTTTCGGAGGCATTTGAACGTGGAATGCAGTATCGAATACCGCAACCTGAGGCACATTAGGAAGTTGTTCTTTGGTTGCATTAATTCCTTTGATATTCGGGGGATTGTGGAGCGGCGCCAGTTCGATATTTTCTTTAATAGCGTTCATCACCTGATCGGTAATTAGAACCGAGCCGGAAAAAGTTTCGCCGCCGTGAACCACTCTGTGGCCTACCGCGTCGATCTCTTTCTTATCTTTAATTACGCCGTGATTAGGACTGAGCAATACTGCAATTACATATTCAATGGCAATCGAATGGTCCAGAATTTCGCCCACAATTCTTATCTTCTCTTTTCCGTGGGGCGTATGCGTCAATACCGCGCTCGACATTCCGATTCGTTCAACCATTCCTTTGGCAAGGGCTATTTTCTCATCGGTGTCGAAGAATTGATATTTGATCGAAGAACTTCCGCTGTTTAATACCAGAACTTTCATTTCAAACCTCTATTGCATCGTTGAAGTAATTATTTTTCCGTCGGCGTCGTATTTAAAGAAACCTTCGCCTGTTTTCTTGCCGAGCTTTCTTTCCCGTACGAGTTTTCGCAGAATCGGGCACGGTCTGTAACGCGGTTCGCCCAGGCTGTGCCATAAAGTTTCCATCCAGGCAAGGACTTCGTCCAGTCCCATGGTATCTGCCATTTCGAGAGGACCCATCTTAAAATTGTAGCCCAATTTCATTGCCGTGTCGATATCCTGCGCCGATGCAATACCTTCGAGTAGAATGTACATCGCCTCGTTCAGCAAAGGAACGATTGCGCGCGTTGTTACGAAACCGGGATACTCGTATACCTGTACAGGAGTTTTACCGATTCGCGCTGCAAATTTTTTTATAATCTCGACCGTCCTGTCGGAAGTCTCGAGCGCGCGCACCAATTCGACCAACGGAACTTTCGGAACGGGATTCAAAAAGTGCATACCGATAATCTTATCGGGTCTCTTTGTAACTTCGGCAATCTTAGTCAAACTGAGCGTAGAGGTATTCGAGATAAAAATCGTATCGGGTTTTGCTATTTCGTCGAGTTCTTTGAAAATCTGTTTTTTCAGTTCGTAATTTTCGTCGACGGCTTCAATAACCAGATCGCATTCCGGAATTTCCGATCGGTCGGTAGTCCATTTAATTCTGCTCAGAATCGATTTCATTTCGCTTTGCGTCATCGCCCATCTGGAAATTTCTCTTTCCATCGAGGCTTTGAGACTTTCCTGCGATTTCTTGCAGTTTTCCTCGTCTTTTTCGATTATAACAACGTCGATGCCGGCAGCCGAAATAGTTTGAGCTATTCCGCGCCCCATCAAACCGCCTCCGATAATAGCGACATAGTCGATTTTGTCTTTATCGCCGTTGGCTAATTTTTCGCCCAGGAGATCTTCCAGGCGTAATTTTTCTTCGGACATTTCTTACCTTAATTTTTTGTGCGAATCGCAACAAAATTCGTACCAACAATTTAATAAGAAATAAGATAAATTTGTTATTTTATTTGTAAACTTTTTATTAAATCTAAAAAAAACGATTCAAATATGAGAATTAGTCCCGATTTTATATGAAGCCCGAAAAGATACTAAAAGAATTTTTCGGTTACGAAAATTTTCGACCCGGTCAAAAAGAAATAATCGACTCGATACTAGAAGGCAGAAATACGCTGGCAATAATGCCGACAGGCGGAGGCAAATCGATTTGCTATCAGATCCCCGCTCTTCTTTCCGATTCCCTTTCGATCGTAATTTCGCCGCTTATTTCATTGATGAAAGACCAGGTCGATTCGATTAATCAAAAAGAAGAAGTCGCCGCTTACATTAACAGCTCCATCGACCCAAAAGAAATTTATTCGACCTATCGCAATATAGATTCGGGAAAAATTAAGCTGCTCTATGTCGCGCCCGAAAAATTAGACAATAAAGATTTCACCGAAAAAATCAGAAGCGTTAAACCCGCTTTCCTCTTTGTCGACGAAGCCCATTGCATTAGCGAATGGGGGCATAATTTCAGACCAAGTTACCGAAAAATAAAAGAATTCGGCGAATACGTCGGCATCGCGAAAATTTCCGCCTTTACGGCTACCGCAACCGAGGATGTACGCGAAGATATAGTCGCCCAATTGGGGATGAAAAATCCGCGAGTTTTTGTCTACGGTTTCGAAAGAAGCAATCTGCATCTTAATGTAATACGAACCCTCAGGAAAAAAGAAACGCTTTTGAAGATACTCAACGAGAACGGCAAGCCCGCAATAGTTTATACCGCGACTCGCAGGTACACCGAAGAACTGGCAAAATTTCTGACCGACAACGGCGTCGTCTCTTCATACTACCACGCGGGTTTAACCACCGAAATGAGAAAAATCATTCAGGACGACTTTATAAGCGGCAGAACGCAAACTATAATTGCCACAAATGCATTCGGCATGGGCATTGACAAAAGCGACATCAGAACAATCGTGCATTACAATATTCCCGGCAATCTTGAAAATTATTACCAGGAAATCGGCAGAGCCGGCAGGGACGGCAAGCCTTCAAATATTTTTTTATTGTACGACGAACAAGACGTCAATATTCAGGAATATTTCATCAATAATTCTTTTCCCAATCGGAGCCAGGTCGAATTGGTTTATAATTCAATTTGCGACCACCATAAAATAGCTCTGAATACATTCCCCGACAAACCGGCGCGATTGGAGCCCGCCCTAATCGCTTATCTCGAAAAACAAAAGATTAACAAAGCGCTTCTGGAATCTTCTCTAAAAATTCTGGAAAAATCCGGCTATATGAAACCGGATAAAAGCAATTCGAGTAAATATTATGTTGCAATACCTCACACATACGAAAAAATCGATAGCTTCGCAAAAAAGCTTGAAGACAACGAACTTAAAGATCTGTTGTATCTGCTGGCAAAACTTTATAAAGAAAAAATATTTGTTCGTAAAACCGAAATCAGCATAAAAAAATTGTCGGAAATTATTGGCGCAACGGAAAAAGAAATTGCGGAAAATCTCGAACTTCTCGATCGAAGCGGCATAATTAATTTTACGAAACCTACCCTCCATGTTGAAATCAAATTTATTAAAGAAAGGCTTCGGAATGATCTGCTGAAGTTCGACTTTTCGGACAACGAACGCCTGATTAAACACCACCGCACGAAATTGCAACGAATGATAGACTATGCGCATACTAACGACTGCCGTATGAAATTCATACTGTATTACTTCGGCGAGAAAAACGATAATTACGAATGCGGCAAGTGCGATAACTGCACAAACGTAAAAATCGCGCTATCCGACAACGATTATATAAAGGGACATATTCTCAGCGTATTGAGAGAATACAACAATCCTTTACATACGCAAACGCTAACAAAAATATTAACGGGCGCCGATCCTAACTACGGCAATTACGCTTCGTATGCCTCATGCGCTCATTTTGCCGCTTGGGAAATCGAGGACTCGATTACCGATTTGCAAAACGAAAATAAAATCGAGTGCAAGAACGGACTTGTAAAATTAAAAGTCGCCATTAAAAGAAACGATTTCAACGATTACGAATCCCGTTTGATCCTTTTGAATAAATTGAAAGAAATACGGAAAGAAGCCTCTCAAAAATTCAATCAGCCTGCATATATGATTTGTCCCGACGACGTTTTGATTGAAATAGCCCGTCGCAAACCATCGTCTTATTCGGAGTTGATGTCGATACGCGGATTCACAAAATATATGTACAATAAATTGGGAGAAGAAATTCTGTCGGTAATTAAAACCGCGGAGGAAGAAAGTTCTTTAGATAAAAAACTTTCCGAGAAAAATCTTCCTCAAAACTTCCGGAAAATTTACGAGCTCGTTCAAAAGAGATATTCTTTAAGAGACATGTCGTCGATAACCGGCTTGCCGGAATCCGTAATCTCAATTCAGCTCGAAACTTTAATCGGGATATTGCCGGAACTGGAAACGGATTATCTCTTCGATAAAGGCGAGCTCGAACTTATCAATGAAAAAATTAACGAGGGGATACGAGACATTAAAAACCTGTATAAAATTTTTGAGGGAAAAATCAGTTATTCCAAATTGCGAATCGCTCTTGCCCGGAAAGGATTCAGTTAATATTTCCATCCGCCTTCAAACGGTTAAGATATTCTTCCGATAAATTAAAAAATAGTTCCCACTTTTCTTTATCTTCTTCAAGACTCTTCAAATAATCATCAAACTGTTTTTCATCGATATTGTATTTTTTGAAAAGTTCTTTTTTATAAACTTTTGAGGAATCTGATTCGGCGCCGTATTTTTCATTGATTATCAAAATGTGAACGTATAGCTCCGAAGCGATCCGATCTTCGATCTGAGTTTTTTGTTTGCAACCGAAAAATAATGCGGGCAAAAAAAAGAATGCCAACAGTATAATTTTATTTTCTTTTACTGGCTTCAAAAAGAATTCTCTTTTCACGTTCCGTCAAATTTTGGTACCCGCTTTGGCTAATTTTGTCCAGAATTCTGTCGATCTCTTCCTGTGTAATTTCTTCTTCGTCGGAATCCAATTCATAGAATTCGGCTTCTTCGATTTCAGTTCCTTTGAATTTACGCGGCTTTCTGAATTTAGCGGAGCTGCCGAAACTTTGGCTCCGTTTAAATAAATTGAACAAATTATCGAATCTGAAATGATAGTTGCGGTCGAGCATAATGAAAAGGAATCCCGTAACTGCTCCGCCGATGTGAGCCAGGTGAGCTACGATTGTGGGCTCGTTTACGGAAACGAATTCGAACAATACAAGAATTGCGATCAAATATTTGGCTTTGATAGGGATAAGGAAATAGAACAAAATATATCGGTCGGGGAAAAACATTGCAAAGGCGATCATTATTCCGAAAACCGCGCCTGAAGCTCCGATTGTCGGCGCCGAGACCGAACCCAGCAGAGGCGACAATAATATCTGAAACAGACCGGCTCCAATTCCGCAAGCCAGATAAAATATCAAAAACTTTCTCGGGCCCATTAAATTCGCAATTTCCATTCCGAACATCCAGAGCATAAACATATTAAACAGAATATGGGTAAAACTGCCGTGCATAAACTGGTAAGTTATAAATTGCCATATCTGGAAATTATAAGGCTCTCCGAGTTGATCGAATCCCGAGATCGGATTAAGCGCGAAATATCTGTTTAAGAAATACCATCCGGGAATACCCCCGAACGTAAAGTTCTCGAATATTAACTGAATTAAAAATACAACTACATTAATAATCAGTAAATTTTTTATTACCTTCGGGAAGAAGGAAAAGCCTCCGAAACCAGACGGCCGATAATAGTCTCTTGAATCAAGTCCCATTTATTAATCGCTCTTTTTTATATACGAAAATAATTTTTTTTTACGAGAAATGCCCTACATCGAAGAAATTAAATGCGGGCTGACTCATCGAGAGGAGTCAGCCCCGGCATAAATTATCAATTGTCGTCGTTCAAAGCGGCAACGCCCGGCAGGACTTTGCCTTCGAGGAATTCAAGCGAGGCGCCTCCCCCGGTCGAAACGTGAGAGACTTTATCTTCGAGATTTGCTTTTTTAATTGCCGCGGCAGAATCGCCGCCTCCGATTATGGTTTTTGCTCCTTTAGCCGTAGCTTCGGCAAGCGCTTCTGCAATTGCAAAGGTGCCTTTTGCAAAATTATCGAATTCGAAAACGCCGAGCGGCCCGTTCCAGATTATTGTTTTGCTTTCGAGGATTACTTTTCTGAAAGCTTCTATTGTTTTCGGTCCGATATCGAGCCCCATTTTGTCGGCTGGTATTTTATCCGAGTCGACTACTTCGGCGGGAGCGTCGTTATTGAATTCCGGAGCTACCACGTTGTCCTTCGGCAGCAATACGTTCTTTCCGGATGTTTTGAATTTCTCGAGCATTTCTTTGGCAAGGTCAATCTTCTCTTCCTCAAGCAGAGACTTACCGATTTCGTAACCCATCGCTTTATAAAACGTATAAGCCATTCCTCCGCCGATCAAAAGGTTGTCTACTTTCGGCAGGAGATTTTCGATGACGTCAATCTTGCCCGATATTTTCGAACCGCCCAGAATAGCCGTAAACGGGCGTTCGGGATTTGCGATGGCTCCGCCAAGATAGTCCAATTCTTTTTGCATCAGGTAACCGGCGGCGCATACGTCGATATATTTTGTAACGCCTTCCGTGGAAGCATGAGCGCGGTGCGCGCTTCCGAAGGCGTCGTTAATATAAACGTCTCCTAAACTTGCAAGCTGTTTTGCAAATTCGGGGTCGTTCTTCTCTTCTTCAGCGTGAAAACGCAAATTCTCCAGCAACAATACATCGCCTTCCTGCAGAGAATCAGCCATGGCTTTTACTTCATCGCCTATGCAATCAGGGGCGAATTTCACTTCTTTTCCGAGCAATTCGCTCAAACGAGCTGCAACCGGTTTTAAGGAATACTTGGGATTCGGATTCCCTTTGGGTCTGCCGAGATGACTCATTAAAATTGCTTTTCCGCCGTCGGACATTATTTTTTTAATTGTCGGCAACGCGGCTCTAATTCTCAAGTCGTCAGTAATATTCATGTTTTCATCGTAAGGCACGTTGAAATCCACGCGAACCAGAACTCTTTTTCCTTTGAGGTCTACTTTGTCGATACTTAATTTTTTCATTTTATCCTCCATCGATTTTCTTTACCCGATATAAAAAAGACGCAGCGCGGCTTTTCCGTCGACTGCGTCTTTCCTTAAATTTAGTCGATATTATTTACTCATTTTAAGGAGTAAATCGACAACTCTGCAGGAATAACCCCATTCGTTATCGTACCAGGAAACGATTTTGAAGAATCTCTTTTCTCCCGGCAAGTTGTTTTTAAGAGTAGCCAGCGAGTCGTAAATCGAAGAACGTTCGTCGTGAATGAAATCGGTCGATACAACTTCTTCGTCGCAGTAACCGAGAATACCTTTGAGGTATGTTTCGGAAGCTTTTTTCATCAACTCGTCGATTTCTTCGATCGAAGTGTCTCTTTCGGAGCGGAATGTAAGGTCTACAACCGAAACGTCTGCGGTAGGCACACGGAACGACATACCGGTCAATTTGCCTTTGGTCGAAGGCAATACCTGTCCGACCGCTTTTGCGGCGCCGGTGGACGAAGGTATGATATTGATGGCTGCGGCTCTTCCGCCTCTCCAGTCTTTTTTCGATGGACCGTCGACGGTTTTTTGAGTTGCTGTGTAAGAGTGGATTGTGGTCATCAAACCGGTTTCGATTCCGATTCCTTCTTTCATCAACACGTGAACAACGGGAGCAAGACAGTTAGTTGTACACGAAGCGTTCGAAACGATGACGTCCTTTTCGGGATCGTACGAATCGTCGTTCACGCCCATAACGATTGTTTTAACGTCGCCTTTGCCCGGAGCCGTAATCAATACTTTTTTAGCGCCTGCGTCGATATGACCTTTGGCTTTGTCGAAACTGGTAAACAACCCTGTCGATTCGATTACAATGTCTACTCCGAGATCTTTCCAGGGCAATTGGGAGGGCTCTTTCTGAGCCATTACACATTTGATTTTATGTCCGTTGACGACAAGCACATCGTCGGCTTCAAGCGACGGATCGCTTTTTTCGCTTCCGAGTGTTCCTTTGAATTTTCCGTGAACGGAATCATATTTTAACTGATAAGCAAAATATTTTGCGTCTGTGCTGATATCTACAACAGCTACAACGTCTACCTCTTTGCCGAGGTAACCTTTTTCAGCTAGTACGTTGAGTACTAATCTGCCGATTCTTCCGAATCCGTTAATACCTACTTTTACTGCCATAATTTATCCTCCAATTACGAATTTGTGTATAAATTCGGACACAAATATAGATAATTATCTGGCAAAAAGTCAAATTTAGTTGAAATTATTTCAGAGAGACTCCGCATAAATTAAGCAACCTTTGTTTGATTTAATCCTAATTCTGTTTTTAATGCATCTCTAAGTAAGTATAATTTTTTATAATTGT
>NZ_JBMOLD010000012.1:0-32500 GCF_049325435.1 Melioribacter sp.
GACTGCCGATAGCTTAAACTCTTTGTCGTAGGTTCTTCTTGTTTGTCCCATCTTAGTGTTCTCCTATATTTGTTTTAATTTAAATATAGTTGCTTTTCTGTCTGTCTACAAGATGGGGGCAAGATCACAACTACGTATGGTCGTGATGGTAAGGGTTGTATATTTGTTAAATCTGCTGGTAACCAAGGAAGTGAAGGTATAACTTTCCCTGGAAGATATTCAAAGGTACTCGCAGTAGGAGCAATAGATTCAAATGACATCCGAGTACCAATCAGCAGTTATGGTCCAGAATTAGATGTAGTGGCACCAAGTAATATTTTTTCAACAGATATTTCTGGTGATGCAGGATTAAAAAGTGGAGATTATTTCGGTTATTTTCAGAATACCTCTTCAGCAGCGCCACAAGTCGCTGGTTTAGCTGGATTAATATTATCTCTAAATAATAATCTATCAGAGGAAGAAGTTAGTAAAATTATTTGTTATACTGCTGATGATGTAAACACTAATGGATTTGATAATGAAACTGGCTGGGGAAGAATTAATGCTTACAGAGCACTTAATGCAATAAATCATACTACAGTTAATGGAATTTTGCCAAGTGAAGAAATATGGTTTGGAACAATCAACTTAACTGGGAATGTATTCGTCCCTAGCAGTGCCAGGTTAACTATCCTTTCAAGTGCAATTATATATTTGGGTACTAATTCAATCATTTCCACTGGTGGCACAATACATGTGGAAGATGGAGCAACAATAAACGGCTTGCGAGCAAAGTTGAAAAATACATATTCATCAAGCTATAAAGGATTATTCAGTACAGTTCAATCAGCAATCGATAATGCCGGTCAGTTAGATGAAATTCATATAGTAGGCGGACCATACAACGAAAACTTAAACATATCTAACAAAAATAGTATTTCAATCTACAGTGGGATAATCAATGGTACTATAACAGCGACTAATTCTCCAGGTCTGCAAATATTCGGAACAGAGTGCAATGCAATCTATTTGAACAACTGCACATTTCCAGTATTTAATAATGTATATATTTATGGGAACGGCTCAGGAACAGGATTGAGTCTTTACAACACGGATTATAATCCGGGAAATATGTTTAACACAATGGTCTGGAATTTTTCAACAGGATTTTATGCAAGCAACAGCTGGTGTTACTTAAATTCCGGAAATATATTTTATGAAAACAGCAGTGGAGTTGTATCTGCTTATAACTCAAACCTTAGTTTATACTATAATGAACTATGCAACATATCAGGATATCATTTGACAGCAGGGTACGGCGGATATATTTATGCACTGGGATGTTATTATGATAATGGAGTACCACGAATATTCCAGAACTATGGCACAGTAGAAGTTAATGGAGCGAATGTTTGTACTTTACCGAAAAGGAGCAGCACTGCAGAAAACATAAACACAGAAATAAGGAATGAACCAGTCGAAGGGGAATTCAAAGAGATTAATAATATGTTATATGATTTATCAAATCGTGTAAATGATGATATAACACGGAGTGGAAAATTTAATAAAGAGAAATTTCGAAATGAATATGTAAGTGTAACAAACAGACTGAAGAATTATATTGAAAGGAATACTGATTCAAATCTTTCAGGAGCTGTCCTTACCACAGCAGTTCATTGTTTCAGAAGAATTGAAGATTATGAATCGATGAAGGATTTTCTTGAAGGTATAAGTAAGAATGTAAACATAAGAAATGAAATAAGAAACTTAGCAAAGAGATACATGATAGATTATTATTCTAAAAAGGAAGACTTCTTCACAGCTTTATCTATTGCAGATGAAATAATACAAGAAGAAAAATCCAATAAAAATTTTGTTAATGATGCTTTATATGCCAGAGGATTGATATATGCACATAATCTGAAAGAAGTAAATAAAGCTAAAAAATGTTTTGATGAAATAGTAAAAAATAGTTCGGATAAGAATTTGATAGAATTAGCAGAGAATCAGTTAAAGTTGTTAGGATATGAAACAGAAAAAGAGAAGAAAGAAGTTATAAGTAAAATTTCGAACTCAAAAATAGAAATCAGCAATTATCCCAACCCATTCAATCCATCAACAGTAATCAGTTATCAATTACCGGAAAGAAGTTTGGTAACAATAAAAGTCTATGACATTTTAGGGAGGGAAATAGCAACACTTATAGATGAATATCAGGAAGCAGGAACTTACAGTGTGGAATTTTCAGCAGATGAATATCAACTTTCGAGCGGAATATATTTTTACACGTTGAAAGCGGGGAATAATTATGCAGTTAAGAAGATGTTGCTGGCGAAGTAGGTTAAATTACAAGTATTGCCATATTCGCGTTTAGGTCCGGGCGCCTGCCTACCGGTAGGGAGGTTCTTCGTGCGGGAGTTAGGGGGTTTAAAGATAGAGATTCTACACCCGCCGATGGCGGGTTCAGAAAGACATAAAGTATTAATTTTACTTTCACCATTGTATTGAATATTGCGAACGCTGTAATTTGTCTTTCTAAGGAGATCCGACGTAGACGGAACGACGAAGAATCTGTATGACAATTTGATTTACTTAACTGACTTGGAGATTCTTCCTCCGCCTGCGGCGGGGTCAGAGTGACCATGATCTTTGCATCCGTGGCGCGCTATGAGGTTTAATTTGAGTTTGCTTCGCCGGTTGCATTTTGCTTTTCCCTCGCAAAGGCAAGCTCGCAGTTAGAGCGTAAGGATGCAGTTATACAAATGCTTAATTGGGAATATTTAAAATAAAATCAGGGCGTCCGTAATCATCCGTTAAATCGTAATTCCGGACTGCCCCGTTAATATGATTTGATTAATTCGCAGCGCCGGCGTCTTCTTCGTCTTTATCCGCCTTCTCGTATTTTCTTCCCATTATGTAAGCCGCTACAAATCCCAGACCGGTCAACACAAAAATCATGAACGGTATCCATTCCTCCGAACCCGTCGCGTTTTCGAAAAGCATTCCCAATCCCAATCCGAATCCGAAAAAGACCAGTATGATTCCGGCTTTTAACAAACCGTAGCCGTTCTTTTTATAACGCATTAATTCTATCATCTGTTCGTAAGAGAGCCCTTTTTCTATCATTAACTGTTTTTCCCTCGAACGGAAATAGAAATACATTATAATTACCAATCCTGTTACGAGAATTGATATTATCGGTATAAATAAAGCGATTGTGCCTTCCATTTTATCCTCCGCATTGTAATAAGTTTTTTTTCTACCTCTTTTGACATATATTGACGTTTGAAAGGTTACAAAAAAAATTTATAAAAATTGTAACCCGGAATACTCCTTTTCACGTCTAAATATGCGATGAAAAATCTAAGCGACATAGAAATAATCGAATCGGTTAAACGGGGCAACGACGCCGATTTTACTTTGATTGTAGACAGGTACAAGGACAAAGCTTTTAATTTGCTCAAACGAATGCTGAAGAACGATATGGACGCAGAGGAAGCGCTTCAGGACAGTTTCCTGAAAGCTTTCAGATATTTAACTCAATTCAGGGAAGAAGCCAGTTTCTCCACTTGGTTTTACAGGATTGTCTATAATACCGCTCTCAGCGTAATCGCTTCGAAAAAAAGGAAGATCGAAAAAGAGATGGCTTCGCTTGAGGACATGCCCGAACTTATCAGTTACGATCGCGAAATTTACGCCAAAGCAGAAAATCCGGAAGAGTATTTAATGAAACTAATAGATAAATTGCCTGTAAGAAACGCGCTGGTTCTTATTCTTTATTATATCGACGGGTTGTCGCTCAACGAGATAAGTCGCGTTATGGATATTTCGCTTGTGAATGCCAAAGTGCTGCTGCATCGTTCCAGAAATATACTGAGAGATTTGCTGTTAAAGCATAATTATCAGGAGGAGATATTATGAACATAGATGAATTGCTCAACGACTATATCGACGGATCTGCCGACTCGAATAAAATCAATGAGTTGAAAGAACTGCTGGAAAAAGATGAAACGACGGCAAAAAAATTGAAAGCTCTGAAAGCCGTCGATGTTTTAATGCGTCGAATGGATTACGAAAAAGCTCCGCGTGATTTTTCGGAAAAATTTGCCGCGGCATTGGCTAAAAATGGAGCGGTCAAAAAAGTACGGAAAGATTTTGTTACTCCAACGATATTGTCTTTATTTTTGACCGTAATGTTAGGCATTCTCGCCGTTTCTTTTTATTACAGTTACAAAACAATCGACAATACAGGCGCGTTAACCGGGATTTTGAGGGACGTTTCAAACGGTATAAATTTTATCGCCGGCAATAAACTGTTCCACCTTCTCGGCGCTTCGGTTTCATTGATTGCGTTGACGATTCTCTATTTGTTGAACGAAACGCATCGTCGTTTCCGCAAAAAGCTTAAAGACCTCTGATCTTCAAGCTTAATAAACAATTTCGTTTCCCCCTGTATTTATGTTAAAATTCCAGCGCAAGTAAATTTTGAGTTGCTTTTCGGTAAAGCCTGATTCCTATTGAATGTTTATTCGAGTATTGTCGTTAATAACTGTCAGAGCATTATATAATTTATTATTTTTGTGTGTAAAAAAAGGAAGACTATGAGCGTAAAAGCGGGTTTCGTTTCGATCATAGGAAAACCGAATGTTGGAAAATCGACTTTGATGAATGCGTTAATCGGCGAAAAGCTGTCGATTACAGCCAATAAACCTCAAACAACGCGTAAAAAAATTATCGGAATTCTTTCGGACGAAAATTATCAAATTATCTTTCAGGACACGCCGGGAATTCTCAATCCCGAATATTTAATGCAGGAAAGAATGTATGAATACATTACGGAAGCCGTTAAGGATGCCGATTTACTTTTGTTTATGATCGATATTTCAACAGACCCTACGGGGCAACGCACGCTTTCGGACGAAAGGGTTTATAATCTCCTTAAAGACAAGTCGATTAAAAAAATTCTGCTTATTAATAAAGTCGACTTGGTTTCACAAAACGAAGTGGAAGCCCTTATTCGACAGCTCGAAAAAAATGATTTGTTCGAAAAAATAATACCGATTTCGGCTACGGCGAATTATAACCTTCAAACCGTTATCGATACTATACTCGAATATTTGCCCGAGCATCCGAAGTACTTTCCCGACGATCAATTGAGCGACGCAAACGAAAGATTTTTTGTTTCGGAAATTATTCGGGAAAAAATATTCGAAATGTACCAGGAAGAAATTCCTTACAGTACTGAAGTGGTAATCGAAGAATTCAAAGAACGCGAAAACGCCAAAGATTATATAAGGGCGGTTATCGTAGTCGAAAAAGAAACTCAAAAACCGATAATAATCGGCGCCAAAGGCGAAATGATTAAAAAGCTCGGCAGAAAAGCGCGCGAAGCCATCGAAGCTTTTCTCGGCAGGGAAGTTTATCTGGAACTTTTCGTTAAAGTAAGAGAAAAATGGCGTTCCAATCCGCATATGCTTAAATCATTCGGTTATATCAAACCAGATGAAAAATAAATTTTCCCCGGCTCATTTTATCGGAGAAGGCGCCCTGCTGTTAATGACAATTATCTGGGGCGGAACATTTGTTATCGTTAAAGAAGCTTTAAATGATATTACTCCGATGCTTTTTATCGCGGCGCGTTTTTCAATTGCTTCGTTACTGGTATTTACGTTTCTTCTTTTTAAGCGTTATCAATTGAACAGTTCCGCATTGCGCTCCGGCTTTTTGCTTGGATTTTTTCTGTTCCTCGGTTTCGCTTTCCAAACTGCCGGATTAAAATATACTACTGCGACCAAATCGGGTTTTATTACGGGCTCGCTTGTTGTGATGATTCCCGCATTACAGTTGTTGATTGAAAAGAAAAAGCCCACCAAAGGCGCTTTGATGGGAACGGCGCTAGTTTTCGTCGGAATAATTTTTCTGTCGAGCGGAAGCGCCGCTCCCTCGAGTTTCCTGGCGGAATTCGGTAAGGATTTTAATACGGGCGATTATCTGACATTGATTTGCGCGCTTTTTTTCGCGCTTCATGTGGTTTATATGGATATCCTTTCGCCTGGTCATGATTTCTGGCTCCTCTTTTTTGCGCAATTGATTACCGTGGCGGCGCTTGCTTGGATAACAGCCATATTCTTTCATTCCGTTTCTTTTGAAAGTCTCTATCTGAATATTAACGGGAATTTGATAAACGGTATTCTTTATACGTCGGTGTTGGCTACTTTTGTTAATTTCGGATTGCAGACAAGATTTCAAAAAGAAGTAAGCCCCACGAAAGCGGGGATTATTTATTCGTTCGAGCCGATTTTTGCCGCGCTGTTCGCTTACTTTTTACTCAACGAAAAAATCAGTAATTTTGGAATGATTGGCGGCGTTTTTATATTCGGCGGACTGATAATTTCAGAAATCTACGATTATTATTTTAACGGCGGAAAGAAAACTTAAAAAATGAAACGCGCAGAAATTATCGTGAACGGACTCGTACAGGGCGTAGGATTCCGATATTATGTTCTGCGCCATGCGCAAAAACTGGGACTCAAAGGCTACGTCAAAAATCTTTTCAGCGGCGAAGTCCTTACTGTGGTGGAAGGGGAAGAATATAAAATAGAAGAATTGTTCAATCTGATTAAGATCGGGCCTCCGATGTCCGACGTTAAAAATGCTTTTATAAAATGGTTCGAACCAAAAAATGAATTCACAAAATTCGAGATAAGATATTGAAACAAGATTACAGAATCGGCTTCGGATTCGACGTGCACCGTTTTTCGAGAGATCGGTTATTGGTGCTCGGCGGCGTTGTAATTCCTTATGAATTCGGTCTGGACGGTCATTCGGATGCGGATGTTTTGTTGCATGCAATTTGCGATGCGATGCTCGGAGCTCTCGCTCTGGGCGATATTGGCAAGCATTTCCCGAATACAAGCCAGGAATTCAAAAATATCGACAGTAAAATATTGCTTGCCAAGTCAAATGATTTGATTAACGGTAAAGGATACATTGTAAATAATATCGATTCGACGCTTGTTCTGGAATTACCCCGGTTGTCTCCTTATATCTCGCTGATGCAAAACGAAATTGCTTCGGTATTGAAAATCGAATCCGATAGAGTTTCGGTCAAAGCCACTACTTCCGAACGGCTCGGTTTTACGGGCAGAAAGGAAGGCATTGCCGCCTATGCCACAGTTCTACTTACGAGGAAAGAATCTTAATGCTCGAAGAAATTATTTCATACATTGCCAATCTCGATCCCGCTTTAATATATCTTACGATGTTTTTTTTCGGATTTATTGAAAATATCTTCCCGCCTTCACCCAGCGATTTTGTGGTTGTGCTCGGCGCCACCTTGATTGCGAATAATACGATCGATTTTGTACCTCTGGTATTGATTGCAAGCGTAGGCAGCGGCGTCGGTTACATTATAATGTATTATATCGGCAGAAAATTGGGCGACGGGGTTATTCGTAACGGCAGATTTAAGTTTATTAAAAAAGAATCGCTCGACAAAGCCGACAGATGGTTCGAAAAATACGGTTATAAATTGATACTTATAAACCGCTTTTTACCAGGCACACGGGCGGTTATCAGCTTTTTTACCGGTCTTCATAAACTGCAGCCTTCGAAAACCATCGTCTATGCTTTTGTGAGCTCATTGCTGTGGAATATACTGCTCGCCATTCTGGGATATACTATAGGAAATAACATAGAACTGATTGATAAGATCTTGAACACTTATTCCAACGTCGGCTTAATGGCGACGTTGGCGGCGGTTGCAATTGCGTTTATTGTATATTACAGAAAAAAGAAAAATAAAACCCGCAGAGACGAAAGTACATGAAAATTTTTAAGAAGTATAGAGCGGTTCTTACTCCCCGGCAAAAATCCGCTTTAAAGAAAGAACGACTTATGGTTATCCTCAGCGGATTATTGCTCGGTTTGTCTTTCCCGCCGTTTCCCGTTCCGGTTTTCATTTTCTTCGCTTTTATACCGTACTTTAAAGTAATAGAAAACCGTAATTCTCTCGGAGAAATCAATCGAATCAGTTATTTGATGAATTTTGTTTTCAGTCTTGTAACGTTATACTGGGTGGGCAGCTGGACAAAAGAAGCCGATCCTTTTCTGATGATTTCCGGAGCGCTGTTGCTGTTTGTCAATCCGGCTCTCTACCTGATTCCTTCGACCCTCTACTATTTTTCTAAAAAAACGTTCGGAAAGAAAATATCGCTTTTGCTCTTCCCGTTCTTCTGGCTCGCTTTTGAATTTCTTTACTCGGTTACAGATCTCAGATTTCCGTGGCTTGCTTTAGGGAACGGCGTCGTTAAATTCAATTATTTTATACAGATTGCCGACATCGTCGGAGCGTACGGATTAACGTTAATAATATTATTTATAAATGTTTTTATCTATCTGTCGATTAAAGAAAGAGGAAGAAACAAAAAGTTATTTGTCTATTATTCAACGGCGGCGTCGCTCGTTTTCATTGCGGTTATTGTCTACGGCTCTCTGAAAGTAAGCTCATACGAAAAGTCCGGAAAGAAGATAAAAGTAGGATTAATTCAACCCGACTTCAATCCATGGAAAAAATGGGAAGCTGGAAATCTGGATGAACAGTTGGAAATATACCTGAAATTGTCGGAAAAAGCTGCGCGGGAAAATGCAAAACTGATCGTCTGGCCGGAATCGGCTTTGCCTGTTTATCTGCTGTCGGGAAATTATGAAAACGAAGTCCGTAAAATTCATGAATTCTGCGACCGGAATAACGTCTATTTGATGACGGGAATGCCCGACATCAACTTTTTCTATGAGGACGATACTGTCCCCGAAGATGCAAAACAAACAGCCGGCGGCATAAAATATACTTCTTACAATTCGATACTTTTCTTCTCGCCTTTCAAAAGAGATGTTGAAAAATACGCCAAGATAATGCTGGTGCCGTTTGGCGAAAGAGTTCCTTTTTTGGAGGAGTTGCCGTTGCTCGATAAATTAATTACCTGGCAGGTCGGAATATCGAGCTGGAACGTCGGTAAAGAAATAAAAATTTTCGAACCGAATAAATATTTCAAAGTTGCGGGCGTTATTTGTATCGAATCGATATACCCGTATTTTGTGTCAAAGTTTGTCGACAAAGGCGCTGAATTGATTGTTGTCGTTACCAACGACAGTTGGTACGGTTATTCGAGCGGTCCGTTTCAGCATAAAGAATTTGCGCAATTGAGAGCGGTCGAAAACAGACGCGCTGTAGTTAGAGCGGCTAACGGCGGAATCAGTTGCATAATCGACCCGCTCGGCAGGACAATTTCGCAAACCGGTCTTTTTGAAAGAACATATCTTGCGGGTAACGCCGAATTACGAAACGATAAAACTTTTTTTACGAGCTATCCGCTTCTGTTTCCTTCGATTTCATTAATGATATCTGGAATTGTAATTGTAATGTTTTTAATAAAAAGGGTAATAAAAAATGAAAAAAGCAATTGACTTAAGAAGCGATACCGTCACAAAACCATCCGAAGAAATGAGAAAGGCTATGTGCGCCGCCGAAGTGGGAGACGATGTTTATAAAGAAGATCCTACCGTAAATTTATTGGAAGAGTACGCAGCCGAATTACTCGGTAAAGAAGCGGCTCTTTACGTGCCGAGCGGCGTAATGGGCAACCAAATTTGTCTGAATGTTTTAACGAGTCCTGGCGACGAAGTGATATGCGAAAAAGATTCTCATATATTTCAATACGAATCCGGTTCGCCGGCGGCGCTCAGCGGTTTACAACTTTCTCTTGTTGAAGGAGATAAACGCGGAATTTTTACAGCCGATCAAATTGAGCCGCTTATTCGTCCCGAAAGCGCGTATTATATGGCCCGCACAAAAGTTGTCGAAATTGAAAACACTCACAACAGAGCCGGCGGTACGATTAATCCTGTTGAAAATATCAAAGCAATATCCGAATTGGCGCGGAAATATAATCTGGCAATGCATCTCGACGGAGCTCGTATATGGAACGCTTATGTGGAAACAGGCGTCAAACCGTCTGAATACGCCGCATATTTCAATACCGTTTCCGTATGCCTTTCCAAGGGGCTGGGCGCTCCTGTCGGCTCGATAATAGCCGGCACAAAAGAAATGATCAAAGAAGCTTTCCGGGTTCGCAAAGCATGGGGCGGCGGTATGCGACAGGTGGGAATCTTAGCGGCAGCGGGACTTTACGCGCTTAAAAACAATATAGAAAGACTGAAAGAAGATCATTTGAAAGCAAAAAAGTTCGCCGAACTATTAGCCGAAAATAAATTCATAAAAATCGATACTTCGCTTGTCGAGACGAATATCGTTATGTTCTCTCCGTTGCGAGTTTCCGCGGACGATTTTATTGTAAAGTGTAATGAAAAAGGACTGTTATTAGGAGCGGGAAAAGTCGGAGGCATTCGAGCCGTTACTCATATGGACGTCGACAACGAAGATATAATCGAATCCGCAAAAATTATCGAGCAGATTGCCTGATAATTTATTAGTTTAGCGTCGAAATTATGAGGTCGAAATGAACCTCGTATTCGATATCGAAACTACCGCTTACGATTTCGAAAGTCTGGAAGAATCGCAGCAGGAATTTCTGTTAAGATATGCGGAACAGGAAAAAGACGAAATTCTGAGAGCGGAAAAAATCGAAGAAGCCAAACGTTTTCTCAATCTCTATCCCTTCACGGCAAAAGTTATTGTTATCGGTATGTTGAATACCGAGAGCGAGCATTCCTTGATTTTGTTTGAATCGGAAGATAATGAAGAGTGGCGGAACGAAGAGGGAACAATAAATTACAAAGGCATGTCCGAAGTTGAAATGTTAAATACCTTCTGGAATTATGTCAATAAAGTCGAGAGCGTAATTACATTCAACGGCAGAGCTTTCGATATCCCTTTTCTGATGCTGCGTTCGGCAAAACTGGGAATAAAACCCTCAAGGAATCTTATAGCGCGCCGTTACGATACGAATTTGCATATTGACCTTTTGGAACAATTTACATTTTACGGGCTTACCAAAAAATTCAATCTTGATTTCTATTGCCGTTCGTTCGGTATCGAATCTCCCAAATCCGAAGGAATTACCGGAATGGAAGTTAACCAGTTATACAGGGCGGGGCGAATCAAAGAAATTGCCGTCTACTGCAGCCGTGACGTACGGGCTACGTTCGAACTTTATAAAGTATGGAAAAAATATTTATACGACGAACGATGAACTATAAATATTCCAGAAGAGAATATTCCAGAAATATCAAAACGGCGATTGCTCTAAGTCTGTTAATTACTATAATTATTTTTATTTCAATTCCGCCCGTAGAACCGGAGGAAAAATCTCCTTCGGCCTTAGAAAACGCAATCATCAATTTGATACCGATACCTCATACTGCTCAACGCGAAGAAGTATTTTCGAAAAGACCCGTAAAAGTAAATTTGAATTTTGGACTAACTAGCGAAGAACTTGATTTACTTGACGATGTTCAAATATCATACTCAGACAGCGTCAATAAAGAGCATGTCGATGCAAAAAATATCATTCGCGCTCCAATTTATGTTACGCCGGTCCAGATAAGCGAAGTTGTCCCTCCGGAAAATATAAATGCGAAAGGCAGATTGTTGTTGAAGCTCTGGATCGATTATAAAGGCAAACCGGTTAAAAGCGAAATTGTCAGTTCAACTCTTTCGCCTTTGGAAGCTACTCGAACTGTCGTCGAAATGGCAATGAAATCGGAGTGGCTCGTAGAATATCAGTCGCCTGATTCACTTTATATTGTATTCAAGGAATACAATTTCAATTAATCGTTTGAACGCAACTCAATTTTATTGACCTCCTAAATTAAAACAATTATATTGAGACAAATATTAGGAGGGAAAAATGAATTTTACAAATATCATCGAATTTATACGAGATAATCTTCCACAGATCTCGCATGCCTATTACGAACAGATAAAGAAAACCGAATTGATGAAAAACTACCGAAGACTTTCGGAAAAAGAAGTAATAGCGCGCGAAGAACGGGTGTTCGAAAATTTAATCGAATGGCTGCAGACGGGCGCATCTAACGACAAAGCGGAGAAATATTTCGAAAAAGTAGGCGCCGAAAGATTCAAAGAAGGATTTCCTCTTACCGAAGTAAATTATGCGCTTTACATTACCAAAAAGGTTTTCTGGAGTTTCATTGCATGGAAGAAAGAACTGTTCGGTTTCGGCGACGAGGAAGGGGAAATCGATTTTTCACTGATAATGGAATATGTTACGATATTAAATAATTTTTTCGATCTGGGGAATTTCTATATCATCCGCGGTTATATCGGGGAATTGTTCGAACAATTGGAAGAGACGGCAAGCATGAGCAAAGAAGAAATTAAAAAAATCCTGATGCACGGCGCTTTCGACGATAACGATTTTAATAAAGACGAAATAATATGGCATCATATTTAACGAGGCGGGCATTAACCAAACTACCCGCCTTATTATCGTCCGTCTGTTATGAGTATTAAAAACGCCGTCATATACGTTCCCGGCGAAGAGATACACTTAAGTTCCGCTAATCTTAAAATAGACGAAAGGACTTTGCTGGAAATAATACGCGCTCGCCTCGAATCGCATTTCGATAAAGTTTATATTATTGCTCCGGATACTTTGGCGGAGAAATATAATTTTAAGTTCGCAATCGAAAACAAAGCCGAGGGGCTCGGTATTATATCGGCCGTTTATTCCGCTTTGACTCATATCGACGCTCCCGGAATATTCATAACTACGTGTCTTCTTCCTTTCATTTCGGATGGCTTTATCGAATTCATGAAAACGCAACAGGGGAATCTATTGGTTTCCTCCGGAAAGAAAATTTGCTATCAAACGGGCATTTTTTCAAAATCAATTTTACCTTTGTTGAATCTAATTGTGGAAGATAATATTAAAGCCATGAATTTATATCGCGGGAAAAAAGAATTTACGTTTCATTTTGAAAATTTCATCGACAGAATTACGGCGGATATTATCGATATCGATTACGAAAAATTTTATTTCCGCGATCTGTTGTTTGAAATAAAGACGGTTGCGGATTTCGATTTTGTACGACAAAATTTGTTTTGATTTTTACGGGATTCAAATGACAAGAAGAAAATTTTTTAAAACTGCGAATAAAATCTTCGGCTTGTTTCTCATACTGATCGGCTTATGGGCGGCGGACGATAAAAAAAAGCAAAGCGCGGTCAGAAAAGTTATTATACCCGGAAGTTTGAACGAAGGCGTCAATTTTGTCGGAAATGTTATTGTCGTCAAGCGCGGCAAATCCCTCGAAGCCTTTGAAGCAATATGCACGCATCTGGGGTGTTTATTAAACAGAAAAATCGATAATAAAATTGTGTGCAACTGCCACGGCTCAGAATATAATTTTAACGGCGAAGCGATTAAAGGACCGGCAGTCAAATCGCTGAATAAACTCGTAATTCATGCGGATAAAAAATCTAAGAACCTTTACGTCTATGTCTGACCAAAAACAATATTTGAGAATTTTGGGAATTACATTCGGTCAGCTTGCATTCGGCATGTTTCTGATTGCCGTTGTAAGCGGTATATTGCTGGCTATTCCTTACGACGTACGAAATCCGTATGAATCGGTAACTCAAATATTGCTTCTGCCTCGCTTTAATTTCGTGCGAAGCCTGCATTACTGGAGTTCGCAGCTTTTTCTAGTTTTTACCGTACTTCACTTCTGGGATCATTTGAGATTGTCGACCGAATGCAGAGTTTCTAAAGCCGTATGGCTGCGACTTACAGTCAGTATTATTCTAGTAGTATATTTAATGTTGAGCGGATTTATACTCAAAGCAGACTCCGACAGTCTCCAAGCGCACAGTATCTTTAATTCTCTCCTTCAAAAAATACCGGTTGTCGGCGGAGGCGTATCGTATCTTTTTATGGGAAAGTTCGACGACCTTCAATTGCTCTACATTCATCATGCGGCAACCGCAACCGTATTTCTGCTGCTGTTCATAATAGAGCATGTTAAAAGTTACTGGCCTCAGTCCAAATCGATATTCTTAGGCGCAATAGCGGCAATTATTATGGGATTTATTCTGCCGCCGTTAATTCACGACGGATTTAATTCCGTTGTCAAAGGTCCATGGTATCTTGTGGGAGTACAGGAGCTCCTGCATTGGTTAAATTATCCGGAAATATTTTTATCCTTGGCGGTTTCTCTCCTTTTAATACTTTATATGCTGCGATTAACGGTAAAGAAAATTAATCTGTTCCTGAAAAAAACTTTGGCGTTGCTTTTTGTAATATACATATTCCTTTCGATAATCGGTTTTTATTTCAGGGGAGAGAACTGGAATTTCGAAGTCGGACTGAATGATAAATATAACTCCGGTTATAACGGCGCAATTTCTTTGAAGGAAATATTTTTAGCAAATGATTCAACGTACGAAAACCTTCGAAAAGCCGGCAACAGATACGAAGGGTGTGTAACGTGCCATTCTGGTATAAAAGGATTGGCAGCGTCCCACGACATTTCGGCGCTCGGGTGTTATTCATGCCATCGCGGCAATCCTTTTACGCTGAATAAAAAGAACGCTCACGAAAATATGATATTAATTCCGGGCAATCTGTCAAACGTCGAATATTCATGCGGTTCTCCGCAATGTCATCCTGATATAGTGCCGCGTGTAAATAATTCGATAATGACTACATTGAGCGGAATGATAAGCGTGAACAAGTTTGTGTTCGGTGAATTGGAGTCGCCGGATTCACTCGGACGAATTTCCGAAATCGGATTTTCCCCGGCTGAAAAACATTTGCGGAATTTATGCGCTTCCTGTCATCTTGGCAATGGGAAGACTGAATATGGAGAAATAGACGAAGAATCGAGGGGAGGCGGTTGTCTTGCATGTCACCTGGATTATTCGCCGGAAGCTTATGATGAATTAATCCGTTATAATAAAAATAAGGATGGATTCGTTCATCAATTTCATCCTTCATTGAAACTTCCCGATAACAATAAAAACTGTTTCGGGTGCCATTCGAGGTCGGGCAGAATTTCCACAAATTATGAAGGCTGGGCTGAAGTTAACGATTCAACATTAATCGATGCTGCGGATATGCGCAGGCTTAAAGACGGCAGGATATTCAAAAGAATGACGCCCGACGTTCATTCCGAAAAAGGAATGCTTTGCATCGATTGCCATCTTTCGTCGGAAATTATGGGAGACGGCAACAATTATGCTCACAAAGAACTGCAAACCAAAATTCAATGCACGGATTGCCACAGCGGCGAAGGGCGGAAAACGTTAAAAGTCGAAGAATTTGATTATGAATCCCGCAAGATTTCGGAGCTGAGAAATTTCGACCCTTCGAAAAATTATCTTCTTGCCGAAAAAAACAGTTTGCCGATTCCGAACGTTTTTGAGGACAACGGCAAAATAATGTTGATTAAAAAAGCGAGCGGTGAAATATCGGAAGCGCGTCGGCCGTTAAAACAATGCGCTAACGATAAAGCTCATAAAGACCTCGACTGCCAAAGTTGCCATACTTCCTGGGCAACGCAATGCATCGGATGCCATACGGAATACGACAAAACTTCAAAAGCTTACGATCACCTCGAAAAGAAAATCACAGTAGGCGAATGGATTGAACATGCCGGAGAATATCTCTCCGAGCCTCCTGTATTAGGAGTCGTAGAATCGGAAAACGTAAGAAGAATAACGACGTTTGTGCCGGGAATGATTATAAGCATCGACAGGGACAACAGAACTCATAACGATGAAATTATTTTCAAGAGGTTATATGCGCCTGCGTTTTCTCATACAATCCGTAAAGAAGCCAGAAGTTGCGAGTCGTGTCATATTAATCCGCTGGCTGTCGGATACGGCAGGGGAAAGTTAGCCCTTGACAAATCGGGCAAATGGATATTTATTCCTGATTATGCTCCGTCGGTTTATGATAACTTACCACAGGATGCCTGGATCGATTTTTTAAGAGAGCCTAAGTCAGATATAGCCACAAGGAAAAATTATCGTCCTTTTAATCTTGAAGAGCAAAAGAAGGTATTGAGGGTGGGCGCCTGTTTGACCTGCCATCCCTCCGATTCTCAAATTATGAAAAAATCTCTTGAAAATTTTGATGATCTGCTCAATAAACTCTCGCCTGAATGTATAATTCCCGACTAAAATGGGTTTTTTATAATTTTTATCCTACCAAAATTAGCCATAATCAAAACCTTTTTGTTCTTCTAATAGAATAAAAAGAGCGTAAATCTTTTATTTCTCAAAGCTAAAATACTTTAATGTCGAAAATTCTTAATAACAGCAAAAACTATATCTAAAAATCTAATTTTAGCTATTTTATTAAATGGCAGGATAGTTGATATTTATAAATATAGCACAATGAAAGGGATGATATGTTTGATCAGATAGACAGACAAGAACCGATATTTCCGATTGGCACAGCGGCCAGAATTATCGGCGTTTCAGTTCACACACTGCGGATGTACGAGAGAGAAGGCTTGATAATTCCTTTTAAGAAGGAATCGAACCAGCGCCTTTTTTCGAAGGCCGATATCGAAAGAATCGAGTGTATCCGCAGGGCAATCAACGATTCGAAGATTAGCATCAACGGTATCAAAAGCATCTATTCCTTGATACCCTGCTGGGAAATTGTAAACTGTTCCGAAGAAGACCGCCAAAATTGTAAGTCATATAAATCACACGGAGAACCGTGCTGGAGCTTAAATCATCCCGGTACAATATGCGCAAAAAAAGAATGCCGTAGTTGTGAAGTATACAATAAATATACACAGTGCGGCGAAATAAAAGAATTGATCAAATCGATATCGAGGTAAAAATGAATTCGATTTCAAGAAGACGCTTTCTTAAAATAACGGGTTTCAGCGTTGGAGCCGCAGCGGCTGCAAGCGCTTTGAGTCCGGTGATTAAAGGAGCGGGCAAAGTTAACTCAAAAGA
Organism: Melioribacter sp.; assembly: GCF_049325435.1. Taxonomy (NCBI): domain Bacteria; kingdom Pseudomonadati; phylum Ignavibacteriota; class Ignavibacteria; order Ignavibacteriales; family Melioribacteraceae; genus Melioribacter; species Melioribacter sp. The sequence goes on from NZ_JBMOLD010000012.1 coordinate 16,937, forward strand.
CGTCAAAGGCATTAAAAAAATACCGACTTTTTGCGATATCTGTTTCTGGAAGTGCGCCGCCATTGCGTATGTAAAAGACGGAAAACTCTGGAAGATCGAAGGCAATCCGAAAGATCCGTTGAGCAAAGGCAGATTATGCCCGCGAGGCACCGGCGGCGTTGGCGCGCATTACGACCCGGACAGACTGCGCGCTCCGTTGATCAGAACGCGCGAGCGAGGCGAAGAAAAATGGAAAGAAGTTACATGGGACGAAGCGCTCGATTTTATCGCTTCCAAAATGAAAAACATCAAAGAAAAGTACGGACCCGAATCCGTTGCAATGTTTTCTCACGGAATCGGCGGCACATTTCTAAAGCACACTTTGAAAGCTTACGGCGCGATTAATTTCGGCGCGCCTTCGTTTGCTCAATGCCGCGGTCCTCGCGACGTCGGTTTCGAACTCACTTTCGGCGATATAATCGGCTCGCCGGAAAAAACCGACATTGAAAACGCCCAGTGCCTTACTCTGATCGGTTCTCACCTGGGCGAGAATATGCACAATACCCAGGCTCAGGAATTTGCCAAAGCAATTGAAAATGACGCCACGATTATTGTCGTTGATCCGCGTTTTTCAGTTGCCGCTTCAAAAGCCAAATACTACCTGCCCATTAAACCCGGAACCGACACAGCTCTTTTGCTTGCATGGATGAACGTTATTGTTTCCGAAAACTTATACGACAAAGAATTCGTCGGTAAATACGGATTCGGTTTCGGACAGTTCAAAGAAGAAATTAAACAATATACTCCGGAATGGGCTTATCCCGAAACGGGAATTGAACCCGAATTAATCAGGAAAACCGCCAGGACAATGGCAATGCACAAGCCGGCATCGTTGGTTCATCCAGGCCGCCATACAACCTGGTACGGAAACGACGCTCAACGAATGAGAGCAATCGCTTTGTTGAACGCTCTGCTCGGTAACTGGGGCAGAAAAGGCGGATTTTATTTCCCCGCAAAATTCCCGGTGCCAGCTTATCCTTATCCGCCTTATCCGAAACCTGAGAAAGATAAACTCGACAATCCCGGTCATAAATATCCTTTCGCATCAGAAGAAATTACAACGGGCATTCGCGAAGCTACAATTACAGGCGAACCTTATCCGATTAAAGGATGGTTCATCTATGCGACGAATCTGATTCATGCTTTGCCCAATCAGGAAGAAACTATTAAGGCTATTCAAAATCTCGATCTCCTTGTGGTCGTAGACGTAATCCCGAGCGAAATTGCCGGCTGGGCTGACGTTGTATTACCGGAATCGGTTTACCTCGAACGATACGACGAATTAAATACTGCCCCGTTCAGAGAACCTTTTGTTTCGCTGCGACAGCCTGTTGTCGATCCGCCAGCCGATCAAAAACCGAACTGGTGGATTGCAAAAAGACTGGCTGAAAAATTGGGTCTTAAAGAATATTATCCGTGGAAGAATATTGAAGAATATCTCGATTACAGACTTAAAAAAGCAGGGCTTAGCCTCGACTTGATGAAGAAAGAAGGCGTTGTTACCGCCTCGGGTCAACCGATATACGTAGAGGACGGAATTGAACCGGAATTCTATACTCCTTCGGGAAAAGTCGAATTTTATTCCGTTCAGTTACAGCAAGCCGGATTCGACCCGGTGCCCAAATACGAAAAACCGGAGGATCCGCCTCCTGGATATTACCGTCTACTGTTCGGAAGAGCGCCGGTTCATTCGTTCTCGAGAACTCAGTCTAATCCGATTCTAATGGATATGATGGAAGAAAACGAAATCTGGATCAACAACGACGTGGCAAACAGATGGGGTTTGAAAAGCGGTCAATATGTTCGCCTTAAAAACCAGGACGGAGTTCTGAGCAATAAAATAAAAGTAAAAGCCACGGAGCGAATAAGACCGGATTCCGTTTATATGGTGCACGGCTTCGGTCATAATTCCAAAATGCTCAAAAGAGCGTTCATGAAAGGAGCCAGCAATTCCGAACTTATAACCCGCTATAAAACCGACCCCTTGATGGGAGGAACCGGTATGAATGTCAATTTTGTAACTTTTGTGACGGAGGTTTAACATGGCTCGATATGCGATGGTAATCGATACTAAAAAGTGCGTGGGTTGTATGGACTGCGTGGTCGCATGCAAAACGGAGAACAATGTGCCCGAAGGATACAACAGAGATTGGATTGTGCAGGTTACAACGGGTAAATATCCGGATGTTCATCTGGAAATTCAGTCGCAGCGGTGTAATCATTGCGATAATACGCCGTGCGTTTCCTGCTGCCCGACAGGCGCGAGCCATGTTCACGATGTGGGCAATGTGGTACTCGTAGACCACGATATGTGTATCGGTTGTAAAGCCTGTGTGGCTGCTTGTCCTTACGACGCCCGGTTTATTCATCCTGAAGGATACGCCGATAAATGTACTTTTTGCATACACAGAGTCGAAAAAGGCGAAGACCCGGCATGCGTTTCTGTTTGTCCGACTCATTGCATGCATTTCGGCGATTTAGACGACCCCGAAAGCGAAGTAAGTAAATTGCTTGCTTCCAGAAAATATCATACTCTATTACCCGAAGCAGGTACGAAACCTCGTATTTTTTATTTAATCTGAGGAGATTATGCAGGAACTGACAACCACTCGACATAATTTTCAAATCGACCCGTATACCCACGTATGGGGATGGGAAATCCCCGTGTATCTATTCCTCGGCGGTTTAGTCGCAGGAATGATGATTATTTCGGGTTACTTTTTGTTCAGCAAAAGATACAAAGAAACCAACTGCGCATGTTACACATTGCCTTTAATTAGTCTGATCCTTCTCAGTCTGGGTATGTTTGCGCTCTTTCTCGATTTGGAGCATAAGTTGTACGTTTGGAGGCTTTATACGACATTCAGAATTACGTCGCCTATGTCGTGGGGCGCCTGGATTTTAATATTGGTTTACCCTGTAATTATAGCAAATTTATTGATGGGACCGCCAAAATTGTTTGTCGATAAGTTTCCCGCGCTGAATAAAATTACAACTTACATAAATTCCCGCCAGCGTTTAATACAAAATATTGGAGTGGCAAATATGCTGCTGGGCGGAATGCTCGGAATTTATACGGGCGTTTTGTTGAGCACTATGGGTTCGCGCCCGCTTTGGAATACTTCGATATTGTCCGTTCTGTTTCTTGTGTCGGGGCTTTCCACCGCCGCTGCTTTTGTCCATATGATTGCAAAAAATGTTTATGAAAGAGAACTGCTGGCAAAAGCCGACAACGGTTTTCTTACGATTGAATTATTTGTGTTTGCGCTATTGCTTATCGGATTGACTACTTCGTCGGGCGTTCATATTGAAGCGGCAAAATTGTTAATAAGCGGAATTTATGCGCCGGCTTTCTGGGTCTTCGTTATCGGCATCGGTATTGTTATACCGCTTATCATTCAGTTGATGGCTGTAAATCACAAAATAAAACATACTCCCGTTGCGCCTGTGTTGGTTATTGTAGGCGGACTGATTCTGCGATTCATTATAGTTTATGCGGGGCAGTACAGCCATTATTTAAATGCGCACTTTAAGTGATATTTAGCAAAAGGAGAAATTAAATGGAAACGGTAACTGGAATATCTGCCGAAAGCAGAGTAGAAACCGCTGAAAAAACTTTTATGCCAAAACCGTACTCGAATCCTTATCTGGTCGGTTTCGGATTGGGGTTGGCGCTTCTGGCGGCTTTTGTTATTATGGGAAGAGGACTCGGAGCTTCGGGCGCCGCTTCGACGCTTGTCGCTGTCGGAGTGTCGAAAGTGGCTCCCGAGCATGCTTCGCAAAATGAATTTTATAAGAATTATTTGGGCGACGGCTCTACTAATCCGCTTAAAGATTGGCTATTGTTCGAAGTTATCGGTGTGGCTATCGGCGGATTCTTGTCGGGCAGTCTGGCGCACCGCGTCAAAAAAACTATCGAGAAAGGTCCGAACGTTAGCAACAGGACGAGATTGATTTACGCTTTCACGGGCGGAGCAATTATGGGCTTCGGCGCCAAGCTGGCGCGCGGATGCACGAGCGGTCAGGCATTGACCGGAGGCGCCCTGCTGGGTCTCGGCAGCTGGGTCTTTATGCTGGCGGTGTTTGCCGGAGGATATTTAACTGCATATTTTGTAAGGAGGCAATGGTTATGATGCCCTTTTATAAATTCGATTATTTCGGCTTCGATTTCAGTCTTGTAATCGCTTTTGTTATCGGAATCGGTTTCGGATTCGCGCTCGAACGGGGCGGATTCGGAAATGCCAGAATTCTTGCCGCTCAATTTTATTTGTATAATATGCGCGTTCTGAAAGTTATGTTTACCGCAATAGTTACCGCCATGCTCGGACTGTTTTACCTGGGATGGATCGGTTGGCTCGATTTGTCTTTGGTCTATATTTCCGACACTTATTTGATGCCTCAATTGATCGGAGGTTTATTGCTCGGAATCGGATTCGTTATCGGAGGCTATTGCCCGGGAACTTCAGTTGTTTCTTCGTCTACGGGTAGAATCGACGGCATGATTTATTTCCTCGGCATGTTCTTCGGTATCTTTGTCTTCGGCGAAATTTATCCATACATCACCGATTTTTATTATTCGACTGCCATGGGCAGAGTAACCCTGCCCGATTTCCTGGGGCTTTCGCACGGAATGGTTGTCTTTCTGGTTGTAGTCATCGCGCTTGGCGCTTTCCTTCTCGCTGAATGGACGGAAAAAATTATGAAAACAAAATCCGGGAGAGCAATAGAATGAAATCTTGGATGAATAAAATATCAACTCCGCAAAAACTTGCAGTTCTTGCGCTTCTGCTCGGCTTCTTTGCACTGATTATCGGCAGCCCTTCGGATAACAGACATCTTAAAATAAATGCAAAGGAAATTTCGCTCGAAATCAGAAACGAAAAAAATATTGTCCGGCCGGTTGAACTGGCGGAATGGATTATAAAAGGAAAAGTAGATTTTATTGTGCTAGACGTCAGGGATGAAAATAAATTCAATGAATATCATATCCCGGGCGCAATGAACGTTTCTTCCGAATCAGTACTGGAAGCCGGATTGATGAAAAACGATAAGATACTGATATACGGCGACGACGATATCCTTACGGCGGAAGCGTGGTTTTTACTGAAAAGCGCCGGCTACAAAAATGTTTATATTCTGAAAGGCGGTATGAAAGGCTGGCAGGAAAGCGTTCTTTATCCTACGCTGAAAGCGGACGCTTCGGAAGAAGAAAAAACGGAATTCGAGAAAATGAAACAGGTCAGTTTTTATTTCGGCGGCGAACCGAGAATCGCATCGGGCGATAATGGAATTGTATCAGTTACACGTCCGAAAAATCAAAAATCGTTACCAAAACTTACGCTCCCTGCAGTTAATATGAACAAGGCAAAAGGAAAGAAAAGAGAGGGCTGTTAATCTGTAAAGCCGCTATTTAATATAATTAAGAATCCCGCCTCTGAATGCGGGATTCTTTTTACTCCAATAATTTCAAACCTTCGTCGGGCGGCAATTCCTGTACGTCCCTCAATTTGCGTTCTATTTTCCGCGACGAGCGGGCTGCTTCCTCGATTTTGTTCGAAGCTTCCTGCAGTTTTTTCTGAGTGGCTTCCAGAACCGTACCGAATTTACCGAATTCCGTTTTTACCGCTCCCAAAATTTTCCATACCTCGCTCGAACGCTTTTCGATTGCCAAAGTTCTGAATCCCATTTGCAAACTGTTTAACAATGCCGTAAGCGTAGTTGGCCCCGCGATTGTTACGCGGAATTCTCTCTGGAGATTATCGGCAAGTCCGGGCCGTCTCAAAACTTCGGCATAAAGTCCTTCAATCGGCAAAAACATTATGGCGAAGTCCGTTGTGTTTGGCGGGTCAAGATATTTATCGGCAATTTTTTTGGCTTCGCTTTTTATTGTATTCTCTATTTTTTTTGATGCATCGTTTATTCCTTCAATATCCGCCGCCTCCTGAGCTTCGAGTAATCTTTGATAATCTTCTATGGGGAATTTTGCGTCGATCGGGAGCCATACTGTTTCTTCTTTCGAGTTGTCTCTGCCCGGTAATTTGATTGCGAATTCTACTTTTTCATTGCTTCCTTTTTTTGTCGAAACATTTTTTTCGTATTGTTCTCGTGTCAAAATCTGGTCTATTAAGTTTTCAAGTTGGATTTCACCCCACGTGCCTCTGGTTTTAATATTCGTCAATACGTTTTTCAGATCGCCGACGCCTCTGGCTAATTCCTGCATGTCGCCAAGTCCTTTATAAACCTGCTCAAGGCGATCGCTTACGAGTTTGAAAGATTCGCTCAACCTTTTTTCGAGCGTGCTTTGCAATTTTTCGTCGACCGTCATTCGCATCTCTTCTAGTTTCTTTTCGTTGTTCTGTATTATCTCTTTCAGTTTGTCGTCGACTCTTGATTGCAACGTATCGAATTTTTGTTCGTTGGTCTGGGTAAGTTGCGACAGCTGCTTGGCGAAAATATCGAGCTGGTCTTTTTGCATCTTTGCAATCTCAAATAATCTTTCGGTTAGATCCCGACTGAAACTTTTTATTGAAGAGCTCATCTCTTCGCGTTGCATCCTGAGGCTTTTTGAAATTTCGTCCCTGTTGCGCGCTATTTCGTCTCTGAACGACCTGTCTATCCTTTCGAGGTCCTCTTTGATCGGTTTGTCTTTTTCTCCCGATAATTTCTTTAATATCAATATGAATAAAATTACGACTGCAATGCCAAACAGAATTAATATTATTTCGTTCATTCTTCTTTCCGCTGTTTTGTCATGCGTAACATAAAAAAATTGTCGTTAATATTAAATTATGATGATAACAGACTCAATAATTTTTTAATTTTGGAATGTTATTCTGAGGCGCATTGATGAAAAAGTGGAAAAAACATTTAATCGGTTGGACAATATTTCTTATCCTTTTATTGCTCGCAGTCTCTCTCGTGTCGTATATAATGGTCAAGAGAACTTTGCCTCAATATGACGGGACGGTGACGGACAACAGAATCGGCTCGGAAGCGATCATTTACCGGGACTCGATGGCAGTTCCGATGATAATTGCCAAAAGCCAGGAAGACGCCGCCTACGCGCTCGGATACCTGCACGCTCAGGAAAGGCTTTTTCAAATGGATATTGCTCGAAGAGCGGGGGAAGGCAGGCTCAGCGAAATATTCGGCGATAAAACTGCGCCTTTCGATTTAATGTTTCGCACGGTCGGCATTGCCGGGACCGCGTCGGAATCTTATAAACGGATCGATACGACTACCAGAAAAATTTTGATTGCTTATTCAAACGGAGTAAATAAATTTATCGATGAAGCCGGAGGGAAATACCCGGTTGAATTCGGGTTACTCGGTTACGAACCGTATAAATGGAAACCCGAGCATAGCCTTATTATTGCCAAGATGATGGCTTGGGAATTGAATCTTAGCTGGTGGTCGGATGTGGCGTTCGCTCATATAATAAAAAAAATCGGGAAAGAAAAAGCGGCGGAGCTTTTACCAGATTATCCCGAAAATGCGCCTTTGATTATCGACGACAGATTCAACCGTTTTGCAGAAGCGCCTCTCGAATTGATTAAAACCGACAGGGAATTTAGAAAATTTACGGGCTTTATTGGCACGCATATCGGTTCGAATAGCTGGGCGGTTTCGGGAAAAAGGTCGGCTACTGGGAAACCGATAATTGCCAACGATCCCCATCTTGCTTTTTCAGCCCCGGGCAAATGGTACTTCGCATTAATAAGGTCGAAAGAATGGAACGCAGAAGGATTTACTCTGCCGGGACTTCCGTCGATAGTTATCGGGAAAAACAGAAATATTGCATGGGCAATGACTAACGTAATGGCCGACGACGCCGATTTTTATATCGAGCAAATCGACACAATCAACAACCGTTATTTTGTAGACGGTCAATGGAAAAATCTCGACGTTAGAACCGACTCGATTTACATAAAAAACAAAGGCTACCATAAATTTGTAATTAGGCATACGCATCGAGGACCGATAATTTCCGGCATTCATCCGTATCGTCTCATAAACAAAAAATCGGAAAATTTACAGATAAGCATGAGATGGACAGGGAATGATTTTACGAACGAACTGCTCTCTTCCTTCTTACTCAACAGGGCGAACAATTGGCGGGAATTTTTGGCCGCGTTGAAATACTTTAATGTGCCGGGACAGAATTTTATTTATGCAGATAAGGAAGGCAACATCGGATACGTTTGCGCCGCTTTATTGCCCGCGCGCAATAATGCCAGCCCTACATTAATTTACGACGGAACAACCACGAATTCCGACTGGAAGGGATATGTGCCGTACGATATGATGCCCAAACTTTTTAATCCCGAAAAAGGATACATTGCATCCGCAAATAATAAAACAATAAAAACTTTTCCTTATCACATCTCGAATATCTGGGAGCCGTCTTCTCGTATTGAACGTATTACGCAGCTTCTGAATTCCAGAGGGCTGCATACGCCGGACGACTTTAGAAACTATCAAACGGATTTCGTCTCGCCTTATGCAAGGTTCCTTACCGAAAATTTATTGAAAGGTTTCGAAAACGTAAAAATTAAAGACGCAAATCTGGAGCTTGTTCTCGAACTGTTACGTAACTGGGACTATAACATGAAAGCCGGCAGTCAAACCCCGTCAATCTATTCCGCTTTTCTCTATTTCCTTATTAAAAATACTTTTGAAGACGAACTAGGTCCCGATTTAATAAAAGAGTATGTAATACTTGCCAACGTACCTTACAGAAAAATTTACGAGTTGCTGGGAGAAGATAGTAATCCTTTATTTGACGACGTTACGACGCCACGAAAAGAAAATAAGAACGATATATTAAGGAAAAGTCTTGTAGACGCGTTGAGCTACCTTGAAATAAATTACGGTAAAAATCCGGTTGATTGGCAATGGGGTAAAATTCACAGCGTTACTTTCAAGCATATGTTCCATGGAATTTCTTCCCTTGCAGACAAATTAATTGACATCGGGCCGTTCCCAATAGGAGGCGACGGCACCACCGTCTTCAATACGGAATATTCTTTTGTAACATTGTTCGACAAAGGAGACACAGAATACATAAATAAAGAGAAACCGTTTGAAAATATCCTGGGACCTTCAATGAGATACATATACGATTTCGCTAATCCCGACTATATTAAATTTATTATGCCGACGGGACAATCGGGAAACTTTATCAGTCCGCATTACAGGGACATGACGGAAATGTGGCTCGACGGTAAATATCATGTCGTTCCGCTGAATGAAGATGAATTCAAAGAAAAATCTGTCCATAAGTTAGTTTTGAAAACGAAGGAAACAAATTAGCTGATATAATTAGTATGAAAAATAGTAAATTTGTTAAAACAAATTAATCGGGATAAAATGAAAGTAATAGAGCATCTGGAAAAGTCAAACGACACATTGATCAGCTTTGAAATCATTCCGCCCAAAAGAGGCGGAGACATAAAAGAATTGTTAAATGTTCTCGACGACATCGTAAAATACAATCCGCCTTTTATCGACATTACAAGCCACCCCGCGGAAGTGGTTTACGAAGAGACCCCCGGCGGCGAAATTAAAATGAAAGTTAAGAGGAAAAGACCCGGCACGCTTGGAATCTGCGCTCTTATTCAGAATAAATACAATATAGATGCAGTGCCGCACGTGCTCTGCACCGGATTTACTAAGGAAGAAACCGAGGACTTTTTAATCGAATTGCATTACTTACAAATCGACAATGTTTTGGCAATAAGGGGCGACGACAACGGCTTCAGAAAACCGTTGAAATTCGGACGAAGCGTTAACGAATACGCTGTCGATTTGATTAAACAAATCAACGATTTGAATAAAGGTAAATACCTCGAAGACGGTTTGCTCGACGCCGAACCGATGGATTTTTGCATCGGCACAAGCGGGTATCCCGAAAAACATTTCGAAGCGCCGAATCTCATTTCGGACATTAAATACACAAAGGCAAAAATTGACGCCGGCGCTTCTTACATCGTTACTCAAATGTTCTATGACAACAAATATTATTTCGACTATGTAAAACTTTGCCGCCAGGAAGGCATTGACGCGCCGATTATTCCGGGCTTGAAAATAATTACGTCTAAAAAACACGCTTACACTTTGCCGAAAAACTTTTTTATCGACATACCCACCGAATTGGCGGACGAACTCGAAGCTGCAAAACCCGAACACGCTTTGGATATAGGCATCAATTGGGCATACAAACAGGTGGAAGAATTACTCAACAACAATGTTCCCGCTATTCATTTCTATATAATGCAGAATTCCCGGCCGATAAAATTGCTTATGAAAAAATTAGGGTACTGAGATGGCAACGCCGAAAAATATTAATCTGAAAGTGCCTTTACCCCGCAAGCTGAAATGGGGCGTCGCAGGATGCGGATATTTTCTGGAAAATGTTTTTCTGCCCTCGCTCCAATTAGTTAAACGAAGCCGACTAATATCGGTATACAGTCATGACCCTAAACGCGCTCACGAGATTGCCTCCAAATTCGGAGCTCCGAATTTTTATGACGATTATCGGGCATTCTTAAATTCCGGTATCGACGCGGTCTATATATCGAGTAAGAATAACGACCATTATTATCAGGTAATCGAAGCCGCAAAAGCGGGCAAACATGTTTTTTGTGAAAGGCCGATTGCTCTTAATTCAGCGCAAGCCGAAGAGATGGTAAGAATTTGTAAAGAAAATAACGTTCAATTTGCAATAAATCACATACATCGTTTCCATCCGCTGATAATAAAAGTAAAGGAGCTAATAGACAAAAATATATTGGGTAAGCTGGTTGCCATCAATGCTTCGTATCATATCGATATGCCGCCCGCGGATAATTTCAGATTTAAAAAAGAATTGAGCGGAGGAGGCGTATTGAGAGACACCGGGGCTATTGTAGTCGATTTAATGCGTTATTTCGGCGGCGAAGTATCCGAAGTAAAAGGATTTATGGATAACGTTATTTACAAGAGCGAAGTAGACGATTTTGCCGCTGCCATTATTAAATTTATCAATGGCGGTTACGGTTTGTTTAATGTTTCTTACGATACAAAGAAACCCTTTATCCGGCTCGATATCATAGGATTCAACGGTTCAATTAATATCGAAAGTAAAATAGACAAGCGAAATTTTATAACTAAAATTACAATCGACCTGAAAGGCGAGGCTAAAATGGTGTTCAGAAAAAAATTCAACAAAATAGCTTTTGTTATCAGGTCGGTCCAAAAATCATTTTTACAAAATAAAATTCCGGTAGTTAGCGGCGAAGACGGTTTGAATAATATTCGTTTGATTGAAAAGATTGAAGGCTGATTTATTAGACTGACCGTATTCAATTATCAATTTCTCTACGAAAGTATTTTATCTATGATATAAATTGGTTACGCTCTATGCAAAATTCTGAAATTAATGTAGCTCTCCTGGTCGGCGGCGTGTCGTCCGAAAGAAAAGTTTCTAAAGCAACCGGAAAATCGATCTATTCCGCGCTGAAGAATCTCAATTATAATGTAACGGTAATCGATCCGGCATACGGTTTGTCGCAGCCTGAAGATGTGGAATTGTTTTTCGGAGCGGATGACATCTTCCCTTTATCCGCGCGGAATTATATAGATATCATAAATTCCGCCTTGTTTGACGATGTCGATGTGGCATTTCTGGCTTTGCATGGCAAATGGGGTGAAGACGGTCGAATTCAATCCTTGCTCGAAATGCGAAATCTCAAATACACTGGCTCCGGTGTTTTGTCAAGCTCGCTGGCAATGAATAAGTTCATGACTAAAATTATGTTTCAACATTACGACGTAAAAACTCCTCGATGGTTTATCGTATCACGCGACGGTAACGACACGGATTTAATTAAAAAGAAAATCGAAAAGTTTTTCGGATTCCCGTGCGTAATAAAACCTAACGACGAGGGCTCAACAGTCGGGATCTCAATATGCCGCGAGCCCGATTCTCTCGCAGTAGCTGTCGAGCGCGCTTTCGAGTATTCGGAGAACGTTTTAATCGAAGAATTTATACCGGGCAGGGAAATCACCGTCGGCATCCTCGAAAACAGGGCGCTGCCGGCGCTCGAAATTATTCCTCGTTCAGGATTTTATGATTACGAATCGAAATATACTTCAGGAAAAAGCGACTATATCGTTCCGGCTGAAATTCCCGAAAATGTAGCGCGGCACATACAGTCGCAAGCTCTACTTGCGTATAACTCGGTCGGATGCAGACAATACGCAAGAATCGATTTCAGAATGACCGGGGATTTTAAGTCCTACTGCCTTGAGGTCAATACATTGCCGGGCATGACTTCCACAAGTTTGTTTCCCAAAATGGCAAATGCCGTAGGAATTTCATTCGAAGAATTAATCGACAGAATCGTTAAGTCGGCATTAAAATGAACAAGTATAAAAGTAAGCTTATAAATTTCCTTGTTTTTTTCCTTTTTCTGTCGGCTTTTTTTTATTTGTTGTTCAATGAAAACGGAATAGTAAAATATATGAAATTAAGAGGCGAGATTAACGAGCTGGACAATAAAATCCGTAATGCCGAAAAAACTTTGTACGATTTGCAGAAAGAAATAGATTCATTAAAGTACAGCCTCCGAACGATTGAAAAAGTAGCCCGCGAAAAATATCATATGTATAAACCTTACGAACAGGAAATATTAATAGAAGAAGATGAAAAATAAAAGGGAGATACCGAGGATACCGCTGCCTGAAAGAATACGTCCCCAAAGTCTGGATGAATTTATCGGTCAGGAACATCTAGTCGGAAAGAATAAACCGATTAGAGTAATGATTGAAAATAAGATTCCGGGGTCGTTGATTTTGTGGGGACCGCCGGGCACGGGCAAAACGACCCTGGCGGTAATACTGGCGGAAGCTACGAATTCGGAATTCTTCCAGCTCAATGCCGTATCTTCGGGAGTCAAAGATTTGCGTCAGGTAATCGAAAAGGCAAAAGAGAATTTTCTCTATAATAGAAACACCTTGTTGTTTATTGACGAAATACACAGGTACAACAAATCCCAGCAGGACGCTCTGCTTTCATCGGTGGAAAAAGGCGAGATTACTTTGATCGGCGCAACCACCGAAAATCCCTCCTTTGAAATTATACCGCCTTTGAGGTCGCGATTGAGAATCTTCGTGCTCAACGAGTTGAGTAAAGAAGATTTGATTAAAATTCTCAACAGAGCGGTCGAGAAAGATGAATTCCTGTCGTCGCTAAAAATTAAGATTGAAAATCCCGACTACTTGATAATTGCATCCGGCGGCGACGCCCGTATGATGCTTAATATTTTGGAAGCTGCCGTATTACACGAGATCGACAATGAAGAAATTGTGATTACAAAATCTCTTATAGAAAATGTTCTACAAAAGAAAAACATCATATACGATAAATCTGGCGAGGAACATTACAATTTAATATCGGCATTTATAAAAAGCATACGAGGCTCGGACCCCGACGCTGCGGTCTACTGGCTGGCGCGTATGCTCGAGGGCGGGGAAGACCCGCTTTTTATTGCCAGAAGGATGGTTATTCTTGCAGCCGAGGATATCGGCAACGCCATGCCGAATGCATTGATATTGGCGGAAGCCGCATTCGAAGCCTGCCATAAAATTGGAATGCCCGAAGCTAGAATTATTCTGTCGCAATGCGCTACTTATTTGGCCTCGGCTCCTAAAAGCAACGCCGCATATTTGGCGATTCAGGAAGCTCAAAGAGATGTAAAAAATCTTCCTCTCTACCCCGTACCTTTCCATTTGAGGAACGCCCCGACGAAATTGATGAAAAATCTCGGTTACGGAAAAGAATATAAATATCCGCATGACTACCCGGCTCATTTCATCGAAGAAAATTATCTGCCCGAGGAGATGAAAGGAAAGCAGTATTATCGTCCCACGGAAAACGGTTTGGAAAAAAACTTGAAAGAGAGATTAAGTTCGATCTGGAAAAAACTAAAAAAATATTAGACGCTCATGAATATTTTGCCCGGCAATTGTTTGACCAATCCTTTGAATTCCAGCGACAAAAGATGAACCAGGCACTCGGATGTGTTCATAGCAGCTTTATCCGCTATGATATCTATGTGTAAAGCTTCGTTGCCCAGCGCTTCAATTATTTTTTCTTCAAATAAGGAGAGGGATACATGTTCGTTTTTTTTACCGATCTTTTTTTCAGGTCCCAGTTTACTGCCTAATTCGTCCAATACATCGTCGGCTGTTATTACTAATTTTGCTTCTCCTTTTTGAATGAGAAGGTTAGGTCCTTCGGACTGGGGAGAATTTACATTACCGGGCAGAGCGAAGATTTCACGGTTCTGATCGAGCGCGTAGGCGGCGGTCTGCATTGCGCCCCCGTTTTGCCGTGTCTCAATAATTAAAACGCCAAGGCTCAATCCGGAAATTATCCGATTGCGCCTCGGGAAGTTTTGTGCGTCCGGCTTTGTGCCGGGCTCGAACTCGGAAACTATCGCTCCTTGTTCTGTTATCTGTTTGAACAACCGGGCGTTTTCCGGCGGATAAATAACGTCGACTCCGCTGCCTATTACTGCAATTGTTCTGCCGCCGCTGTTAATCGCTGCGCGATGGGCATACGAGTCGATTCCCCGTGCAAGTCCGCTAATTATGATTATCCCTTTTTTTACCAACTCCGAAGCGAATTTTTCTGCCTGTTGAATTCCGTAATTTGTCGGTTTGCGGGTGCCCACTATCGCCACTCCGTATTTGTCGCTGCTATCAAAATTACCGGCTATATATAAGATCAACGGCGGATAATAAATATTGCGTAATAATTCCGGATACTCTTCGTCCCAATATGTAACAACTTTGCCGTTTAATTTATGCATTAAATTCAACTCGGAGGCTACTTTTGACTCATATGAATCGATTCTTTTAGGCGCATTTATTATTCTTTCCGCTATTTTATTTGATATTCCGTCTATGCGCATAAGTTCGGATTTCTCTGCGGATAAGATATTCCGGAACGATTTGAATTTATTAAGAAGCATGAAGATTTTATAGGGACCAATACCATCAACTGAAAGGAGGGTTTTTAAGGAAACTAAATTATTGAATTTTTCGTCTTGCAATCTATCTTTATGTAATTGTTTCCTCCGCGATATCAATATTGTCGACAACTGCGACAATCATAGTATTTACAGGGGCGTTGCTATGACCCAGTATCTGTTGAACCGCGTCGCCTTCTCTGACTACCAAAACTTTGTCGCCAATACCCGAATCGACTAAATCGAGCGCTAAAATATCTTTCTTCCCGATTTTGTTGCCTTCAGGACTTATTTCATGGACGAGGAGTAACTTGTGGCCTTTAAGATATTGATTTTTAACAGTAGAAACAACATTGCCAATAACTTCTGCAAGAAACATTATTTTTTCTTCTTATATAAGATTGAAATAGGAATTACCACCGCATAAGCAATTAACAGAACTATAGGAGAAAAATTGAGGGCTGTCGGATTATCCCACGGAGAAATTGACATTAAATAGTAGCCTGCAATA
>NZ_JBMOLD010000012.1:37500-191370 GCF_049325435.1 Melioribacter sp.
ATATGGACGGAAAGACCCCGTGCACCTTTACTGCACCCTAACATTGGGTTCGAGTAAAGCATGTGTAGGATAGGTGGGAGACTATGAAGCGGCGCCGCTAGGCGTCGTGGAGTCGACGGTGAAATACCACCCTTGCTTTATTTGGATTCTAACCTCGACCCTTGAATCAGGGCCAGGGACAGTGTTAGGCGGGTAGTTTGACTGGGGCGGTCGCCTCCCAAAAAGTAACGGAGGCTCCCAAAGGTTCTCTCAGCATGGTTGGTAATCATGCGTTGAGTGCAAAGGCATAAGAGAGCTTAACTGCGAGACACACAGGTCGAGCAGATGCGAAAGCAGGGCTTAGTGATCCGGTGGTTCCGAGTGGAAGGGCCATCGCTCAAAGGATAAAAGGTACGCCGGGGATAACAGGCTGATCTTGCCCAAGAGTTCATATCGACGGCAAGGTTTGGCACCTCGATGTCGGTTCATCGCATCCTGGGGCTGAAGAAGGTCCCAAGGGTTTGGCTGTTCGCCAATTAAAGCGGTACGTGAACTGGGTTCAGAACGTCGTGAGACAGTTCGGTCCCTATCCTATGCGGGCGCAGGATACTTGAGAAGAGTCGCTTCTAGTACGAGAGGACCGAAGCGAACGTTCCTCTAGTGTACCAGTTGTCACGCCAGTGGCAGCGCTGGGTAGCTATGAACGGATGTGATAAGCACTGAAAGCATCTAAGTGCGAAGCACACTTCAAGATGAGGTATCCCTTCCCGACGAAAGTCGGGTCTGAAGACTCCTCGGAGATTACGAGGTTGATAGGCTGCAGGTGTAAGTCCGGCAACGGATTCAGCCGAGCAGTACTAATAGGTCGTGCGACTTAGCCATTAATTTTATTCCAAGATAGATGTATAAGTTTTCGTTCTCTCCAATCTTTTTTAATGTTTGAAATTTTCTGGTGGTTATAGCTACGGGGAAACACCTCTTCCCATTCCGAACAGAGAAGTTAAGCCCGTAAACGCCGATGGTACTGCACTGGCAACGGTGCGGGAGAGTAGGTAGCTGCCAGGATTATAATTTAAGCCCGATTATACGTCGGGCTTTTTTTATTTTAAAATGTATTTTAATGAAAAATTAAGTAAGGCAACGGCGCGGGAGCCCCGCCGATGGCGGGATGAAATCCGGTAGCTGCCAGGATTATAATTTAAGCCCGATTATAAGTCGGGCTTTTGTATTTTAAAATGTATGTTAATGAAAAATTAAGTAAGGCAACGGTGCGGGAGTCCCGCCGGTGGCGGGATAAAATCCGGTAGCTGCCAGGATTATAATTTAAGCCCGATTATACGTCGGGCTTTTTTATTTTAAAATGTATTTTAATGAAAATTAAGTAAGGCAACGGTGCGGGAGCCCCGCCGATGGCGGGGTAAATCCGGTAGCTGTTAAGTATATAATTTTATTTCTATGAAATTATTCGAGCATGGGAAAAAAGTGATAGATATCAAACTTACTAAAATTGTTAAAAGATAATTGCTGTACTTGGGATTATATTTTTTTTCCGCCCAACTTATCTATTACTGCTTTTGCCAACGTATTCAATTCTTCCGATTTCGCGGAATTGCCGGCATTCGAAATATTAAATTCAATCTTTTTGCCGAAAATTTCTTTAGTCTTTTGCTCTAAATAATTTTTGTGATCATTGATAATATCAAAATCGTCAGGGTGTTCTACTTCCAGAACTATGCGATTGTCGATAAATTCTATGGGATTTGTTTTGTTGAGAAGCGATCCGAAAAAGAGTTTTTCCGATTTTACCTGCTCTACGAATTCGTTCCATTTGGAAATTATTCCTTTTAACTCCTTTTCGTCCTTAGGCGAAGGAGCGACGAATTTTTTTACTTCGGGAACGTTTACTTCTTCCTTGTAAGCGGGTCTTACATTCGATGTTTTCTGCGTTTTATTTTGGATAGGAGAAGAATCAATATTTCTGTTTACCGGAGTTGAAGAAATTTGTTTTATAATATCGCTGATTGTTGCGGTTTTCTCTAAACCGATTAATTGGCACAAAGCAATTTCTATTTTAAGCCGCTGGTCTGTAGCTGACTTGATTTCATATTGAGTTTTATTTATAAATGTTAGTATCCTGAGTAAGTCGCTTTCCGAGAAGCTGTCTTTATACAGGAGATATTTTTCTTTATACAGTTCGGCCGCTTCGACTAGATCGGTCGATTTCCTTAATACTACCGTGAAAATATTTCTGAAATGTTCGTTCAATTCATTCAGAAAATCGATAAAATTCCATCCGTTGTCGTAGATAGTTCGCGTAACTTCGAATGCAGCGTTATAGTCTTTCGAAAGTATAGCGTCGGATATGCGGAAATAAATATCCTGATCGATTAAGTTCAACATTTGAGAGATTTCTTCGGAATTAACCTTTTTTCCGCTATACGAAATTATTTGGTCGAAGAGACTTTCCGCGTCCCTAAGGGCGCCGTCGGCTTTTTTGGCTATTAACGAAAGCGCCGTATCGTCAATTTGAATGCCCTCGGCTTCCGCGATTTTTGAAAGCAGGTCTTTTATCGTATTTAATTCGATTCTTCGAAAATCAAAACGTTGACAACGGGATACAATCGTAAGCGGCACTTTGTGAACGTCCGTGGTGGCAAAAATAAACAGCGTGTGTTCCGGCGGTTCTTCCAACGTTTTCAAAAGGGCGTTAAAAGATTCAGGAGTGAGCATATGAACTTCGTCGATGATATAAACTTTATATTTCCCTTTGGCAGGAGCGTACTTTACGGATTCTCTTAACGATCGTATCTCTTCTATCCTTCTGTTTGAAGCGCCGTCAATTTCGATTACGTCGAGAGACTGGGAGTTGTGAAAAGATTTACACATTTCGCATTCGTTGCACGGTTCGCCGTCTAACGGATTGAGGCAATTTAATACCTTTGCAAGAATTCGAGCCGTAGTGGTTTTTCCTACTCCGCGCGGACCCGCAAAAAGATATGCGTGCGCAATTCTGTTGTTTTTAATGGCATTTTTCAGAGTGGTTGTAATGTGTTCCTGACCTACAACTTCTTCGAATTTCTGAGGTCGCCATTTACGCGCTGTTACTAAAAAATTGCTCATAATATTATATCATTAATCGTTCTAGTTTATCCAAATTTAATTGTTCTGACAAAATTCCGATTAGACGTTCAAGATAAATTTTGTCGGTATTACCGAATGCAGCGGGAATATAACTGTCCAGGTCCAAAACTCCGTATTTTATATCATCTTTGATTATGGGCACAACTATCTCGGATTTTGAACCCGCATCGCAATAAATATGACCGGGAAATTTTTCCACGTCTTCAACCACTATTGTCTCTCCTGTTTCAATCGATTTTCCGCAAACCCCTTTTCCAAAGTTAATTTTTGTGCATGCTGTTTTACCCTGGAACGGCCCCAGATAAAGTATGCCGTCTCTGTTAAAATAAAAACCGACCCAGCTGATTTTATCGAATGTTTGTTTCAGAAGGGCGGTAATGTTCGAAAGATTCGAAAGCAGGGGCAAAGCGTTATCTAAAATGCTTTCCGATTGCTTGATTATCAGTTTATATTTTTCTTCTTCCGGAAGAACTTTGTCTATTTGTTGATACTCAGCCATTATTTCCTACTTTTTTTAGAGGTAGTTTTCTTTTTCCTTGTTCCGGTTATTTTCCCGAAGACATACGGTATGGCGTCTTTTATAGTCTCTATCGGAATAATCTGAAGTCCTTCTTTTACTTCCGGTTTGATTTCGGTTAAATCTTTCTCATTGTCTTTAGGAATAAGAACGATCGACATACCGTTTCTTTGAGCGGCGAGTAATTTTTCGTTCAGTCCGCCTATCGGAATAACTTTTCCTCTCAGTGTAATTTCTCCGGTCATGGCTACGTCGTTCCGGGCAGGTTTACCGCTGAAGACCGAATAAAGAGCCATTGCCATTGTTATGCCCGCTGAAGGACCGTCTTTGGGAATGGCGCCTTCCGGCAGGTGAATGTGAACTTCTTTGCCTTTATGAAAATTGGCAGGAAGACCCAATTCTTTAGCATTCGACCGGAGGTAGCTCAATGCGGCAAGCGCCGATTCTTTCATAACATTACCGATTTGTCCCGTAAGAGTAAGTTTTTCCTGACCGTCCATAACGGTCGCATCGACCTGTAAAATTTCTCCGCCGACGCTTGTCCATGCCAATCCCGTTACGCTTCCGACCCGTAATTCTTTGTCGGCTTTCTTAGGACGGAATCGGGGAACGCCAAGATATTTTTCAATAGTTTCGGGTGTAATCGTAATTTTCAATTTCGGCTTTTTCTTACCGTTTGTTGAAATTACGATTTCGTGCGCCGTTTTTCTGAATACCGACGCAATTTCGCGCTCAAGATTTCTGACTCCCGATTCCCGCGTATATTCGTTGATAATCTTTTTGATCGCTTCGTCCTGAATTTCGATTTTGAATTTATCGAGTCCGTGCGCCTTTAATTGCTTGGGAATAATATGTCTTTTCGCAATTTCAAGTTTTTCAAATTCCAGGTATCCGGGTAATTCTATAATCTCCATACGATCCTGAAGGGGTAACGGAATATTATATCTGACATTTGCCGTAGTAATAAACATTACCTGCGAGAGATCATAATCGACGTCGAGATAATGGTCGTTGAATGAGTGATTTTGTTCGGGATCGAGAACTTCGAGCATAGCCGAAGACGGGTCGCCCCGGAAATCCATGCTCATTTTATCGATTTCGTCAAGCAGCATTACCGGATTAATTGTCTTGGCTTTTTTCATCGACTGAATAATCTTGCCCGGCATGGAGCCGATATATGTTCTGCGATGCCCTCTGATTTCAGCTTCGTCGCGTACTCCGCCAAGTGAAATCCTTACAAAGTTACGTCCAAGCGCTCTTGCGATTGATTTTCCCAATGAAGTTTTTCCAACTCCGGGAGGTCCTACAAAACAAAGTATTTGTCCCCGCATACTTTTGACGAGATTCAGAACGGCAATATGTTCGACAATTCTTTCTTTCGGTTTTTCGAGTCCGTAATGGTCTTCGTCGAGGATTTTTCTGACGTTTTTCACGTCGAGATTGTCGCGCGTTTTTTTGTGCCAGGGCACTGCAATCAGCCAATCGAGGTAGTTTCTAATTACCGTCGCTTCGGGGGAAGACGGAGGCGTCTTCTTTAATTTATTCAATTCGTCTATGGCTTTTTCATAGACGGGTTTGGGCATCTTTGCTTTTTCGATTTGCTCTTTTAATTTGACAAATTCGGGAGCGATTTCCTCTTCGTCTCCCAGTTCTTCCTGCAATATTCTTATCTGTTCCTGTATAATAAATTTGCGCTGTGTCTTGGCAATATTTTCCTGGACTTTATTTTCAATCTCTTTTTCGATTTTAAGAATTTCAATTTCCGAATTGAGTATTCTTATGACTTCATAAAGTTGGTCTTTCAGAGAAAAATGTTGTAGAATTTTTTGTTTTACTTCGATCGATTGATTTATGTTGGCTGCTACGTAGAACAGTTTGCGGTCGGGCTCGTCGATATTTTCGAATGCATTGATGGCTTCTGGCGGAATAGCTTTGTTTATTTTAACATATTCCTTAAACAGGTTCGACATCTGCCTTAAAAGGGCGTTGAGCTCGCGTGGATTTTCCTCGGTTGGCGTAATAACTTCCAATTCCGCTTCGAAAAATTCTTTTCTGTCCGTAAAACGAACTATTCTGCCCTGAATCACTCCGTCGACCAAAATTTTCAGTAAGCCGTTGGGCAATTTCAGGATTTGAATAATTTTTGCTATCGTGCCTTCGGGATAAATATCCTCCGGAGTTGGTTCTTCGATCGACGCCTTTTTTTGAGCGGCAAGGAAAATATACTTGGAGTTTTCGAGCGCAAAATTTGCGGCTTTGATCGATTGTTCTCTTCCTACGAGTACGGGAAAAATCATGTAGGGGAAAACTACTGTATCTCTCAGAGGCAATACCGGTAATTTATTCGGAATGTCCTCAATCATCGAATAATCATTTTCGCTGGCTTTGATTTTTTCTTCCATATAAAACTTTGTTCCTTTGTATTGGTTGAATTAAATATACATAATAATGCGCAGGCTATCAATCAGTATAAAACGCCCGAAGAA
Source organism: Melioribacter sp. (assembly GCF_049325435.1). Taxonomy (NCBI): domain Bacteria; kingdom Pseudomonadati; phylum Ignavibacteriota; class Ignavibacteria; order Ignavibacteriales; family Melioribacteraceae; genus Melioribacter; species Melioribacter sp. The sequence continues at coordinate 43,624 of NZ_JBMOLD010000012.1, forward strand.
ATTCAATTTTTGTTCTACAAAAATAGTATTTTTGTGGGACATAATTTTAATCTTTACGGGGCATAAATGCTTGACAAAGTAATTGAAGCGGCGCAAATAGCCGGAGAAATTATCAAAGAAGGTTACAGAAAGAATATTTCCATAGAATATAAAACTAATCTGGCAAATCTCGTCACCGAAATCGATAAAAAATCCGAAGAAGCGATAATTAATTTTATATCGAAAGAATTTCCCGGCCATTCTGTATTGGCTGAGGAAAGCGGCATTAAGGAACGGGATTCGGAGTACAAATGGATTATCGACCCGTTGGACGGCACTACGAATTTCGCGCACGGGCTCCCGATTTTTTCGGTTTCGATTGCCGTACAAAGAAGCGACGAGGTCATTTGCGGAGTAGTCTACGACGTTATGAGAGAAGCGATTTACAGCGCCGAAAAAGGCGGCGGCGCTTTTTGTAACGGCCGTAAATTAAAGGTAAGCCTGAATGACGATTTGAGAAAGAGTCTGCTCGTTACCGGATTTCCGTATAATATTGATGAAAATCCCGGCCATGCAATTGAACGTTTCGTAATTTTCCTGAAAAATTCGAGAGCCGTCAGACGTCTCGGTTCGGCGGCTATCGATCTGTGTTACGTAGCCGAGGGAATTTTCGATGGTTTTTGGGAAGTCTCTTTAAATCCGTGGGATATGGCTGCGGGCAAATTAATCGTCGAAGAAGCCGGCGGAGTGGTCACTAATTTTAATAATGAACCGCTCGATCTTGCCGGGAAACAGATATTGGCTACGAACGGAAAAATTCACGATAAAATGCTAAAATTGCTAAACAGCGTCTGACTCTTGTTATATAAAACTTATTGTTTTAATTTTGCGTTATAAAAAAGAACCGATTCTTGTGAACGGTTACTTTTTTGATTAAATAAATAAAATAAGAATAACAGGACTTGATCCCCGGGACAGGTACCATGAAAATGAAACTCTTTTTCCTTTCCGTATCTAATACTTCACACTCGTCCTTAGATGGAATCCGTCCTGTAAATGAGGCTAATGAAAACCGTATCGGAATTCAGAAAATCTAAATCGAAGGAAAAAATTTCGATTGTTACCTGCTATGACTACTGGTCGGCAAGAATTATCGACGAGTCGGATATCGATGCAGCCCTCGTCGGCGACAGTCTCGCTATGGTAATACACGGCTATGAAACTACCGTTAACGCCGACATAGATTTAATGGCTTTGCATACTTCCGCCGTAAAACGCGGGATTACAAACAAACTTATTATAGCGGACATGCCGTTCCTTGCGCACCGTAGGGGCAAAGATAAATTGATTGAAAATGCGGGGAAATTAATTAAAGCAGGAGCGCAGGCATTAAAAATTGAAGGCGGCGACCAGGATACGATCGATTCAATTCGTTATTTGATCGATTCGGGCATCCCCGTCATGGGACATCTTGGACTGACGCCTCAATCGGTTCACAAGTTCGGCGGATTCAAATTAAGAGGTAAAGAAAAAGAAGAAGCCGATTTTATTATCGAAAGCGCGGGCAAACTGGAAGCCGCAGGATGTTTTGGGATTGTACTCGAAATGGTGCCTTCGCAAATTGCAAAGGAAGTTACGGAACAAATTTCGATTCCTACTATCGGCATAGGCGCAGGTATGTATATGGACGGACAGGTGCTCGTTCTTCATGATATGTTGGGATTTAATAAAGATTTTAGTCCTAAGTTCCTGAGAAAATATATGGATGGTTACAGTTCGATTATGGACGCGGTTAATGCTTATTCACGCGACGTTAAAAACGGAAATTTTCCGAATAAAAACGAGAGTTACTGATGACAAGGATAATTAAAAAAATATCGGAATGGCGAAAAGTAAGAAATGAAACAGAAAACAAATCTATCGGCTTTGTGCCGACAATGGGAGCATTGCATCGGGGTCACGAATCATTAATTGAGAAAAGCGTGTCCGATAACGAGATTACGGTTGTAAGCATTTTCGTCAATCCGACGCAATTTAACGACCCGGATGATTTGCAAAATTATCCCCGCGCTTTTGAAAAAGATTATGAGATTTTGAATTCCCATAACGTCGATTATCTTTTTTTTCCGGACTATGGAGAAATTTATAACGACAATTACAGATATAAACTAAGCGAATCGGAATTTAGTAAAATTTTGTGCGGCAAATTCAGACCGGGACACTTTGACGGAGTATTGACGGTGGTAATGAAACTGTTCAACATTATTAAACCGCACAAAGCCTATTTCGGAGAAAAAGATTATCAACAGCTAAAATTAATCGAAGGAATGTGCAAAGCGTTTTTTATGGATATAGAAATAATTCAGTGTCCCATTGTAAGAGACGTAGACGGACTGGCGTTAAGTTCCAGAAATAAACTGCTCTCGGAAGAGGAGCGTAAATTTGCGCTTAATTTCCCTCGCCTTTTGAAATCGGATAAGTCGAAAGAAGAAATTTTCAGAGAGCTCGAAAATCTCGGCTTCAAAGTGGATTATATCGAAGAAATGGACGGGAGAAGATTGGGAGCCGTTTATGTGGGAAATGTGAGGTTGATCGATAATGTTAAAATCTAAAAAAATTCTCCTCGGAATCACCGGCTCGATTGCGGCTTATAAATCGCTCTATCTGATTTCCAGATTGGTTCAGAACGGGTGCGATGTAAAAGTCGTTACTACAAAGTCGGCTCTTCAATTTGTAGGGAACGCCTCGATTGAAGGCTTAACCGGAAATCGGGTCTATAACGATTTATTCGATCCCGGAACGGTTATGAGCCACATCAATTTGATTAAATGGTGCGATCTTTTCATTATTGCGCCGGCTACGGCAAACGTGATTAATAAGATTGCTTCCGGTATTGCCGACGATTTGCCGACTTCGCTTGCACTGGCAAGAGACAATTCCACGCCTTTCCTTGTGGCTCCGGCGATGAATACGAATATGTATTTCAATCCGGCAACTCAGGCTTCTATAAAAAAATTAATCGAATTCGGCGCAGATGTTTTACCTACCGCGGAAGGTTACCTTGCGTGCGGCGACGAAGGCGCAGGTAAACTGCTTGAACCCGAAATTATTTTTAATGTCGTCAAAGCTAAATTGCTTAAAAAAGAGAAAGCCAAAAGAAAACTAAAAATTCTGATTACTGCCGGGGGCACAAAAGAAAATATCGACGGCGTGCGTTATATTACAAATTTGAGCACAGGAAAAACGGCGTCGGAATTGGCCAATTACTTTTTTGCCAGAGGACACGCTGTCGATTACCTTTCGGCGGAAGATGCAATGCGTCCGGGAATGGTAAACAATATATATCGATTCGCGGATTTCGAAAGCTTGGATAACAGGATGAAATTGTTGCTTGGCAAAAATGATTATGACGTAGTCGTTCATAATGCCGCTGTCAGCGATTTTTCTCCGGCGTTAATGACGGCAGGGAATATTAAGCTCGATTTGCCGTCGAATAAAAAAATCTCTTCCGGCGTTGAAAATGTTTCAATTATTTTAAAAAGAAATCACAAAATATTGGCGCGAATAAGAGAATACAGTTCGAAAAAGGAAATCACGGTTGTCGGGTTTAAGTTTACCAATACGATGAATAAAGAAGAAAGAAAAGAAGCCGTCAAAAAATTGTTAACCGAGAGTAATTGCGACCTTGTTGTACAAAACGACCTGAGCGATCGGACGAACGGCGTTCAGCGGAATTTTTATCTTTACGACAAGAACGGAATCATAAATTCTTCGGAAGATCCGTTTTCGCTCGCAATGCAACTCGAAAATTATTTTGAATCAAATAGACGGGATGAAAAATGATTATCTGTCTTGACGTCGGGAATTCGCACATTTACGGCGGATTATATCGGAATTCCGAATTGGTATTGCAATTCAGGAAAACTTCGCGCGAACGATTCACATCCGATGAGTTCGGTATTTTTTTAAGGAGCGTGCTGAAGGAAAACAATTTCACTCCTGAGGAAGTCAGTGAAATATCCATTTGCAGCGTTGTGCCCGATTTAAATCATTCAATCCGTTCGGCGGCGCTGAAATACTTCAATATAGAGCCGTTCTTTCTGAAGCCGGGAGTGAAAACGGGTTTGAAAATAAAATACAGAAATCCGCTCGAAGTCGGAGCCGACAGAATTGCCAATGCAATTGCGGCTGTCGATAAGTTTCCCGGAAAAAATCTGATCGTAGTCGATTTCGGCACAGCCACAACGTTTTGCGTTATTAGCAAGCAAAAGGAATATCTCGGCGGTATTATTATTCCTGGTGTGAAAATTTCAATGGAAATTCTTGAGAGCTCTACTGCGCAGCTGCCCGCCGTTGAAATAACCGAAGCAGTTGAAGTAGTCGGACGCTCGACTGTCGAGAGTATTCAATCGGGACTCTATTTCGGACAAATCGGAATGGTTAATGAACTGAAAAAAAGAATTACCGAAGAAGCTTTCGGCGAAGACAAGCCGGTTGTTATCGGTACGGGCGGTTTCTCCAGACTGTTCGAATCTGCCGGACTCTTTGACATTATAATTCCTACTCTGGTGCTCGACGGTCTGTTCAAAGCAATTTTAATTAACAGAGAATCAGAAAAATGAAAAGAACGCTATTAAAATCGAAACTTCACAGAGCGGTTGTAACATCAGCCGACCTGAACTACGAGGGATCAATTTCCATCGACAGGGAATTATGCGAGCTGGCGGACATAAAAGAATTTGAGAAAGTCGATATTTATAATATCAATAACGGAGAACGATTTTCTACGTACGTAATCTACGGCGGCAAGGGAGAAATTGGACTCAATGGAGCGGCTGCCAGACTGGCACAACCCGGCGATTTAATTATAATTGCCAGTTACGCCGTTTATGACGAGTCTGAAACCAATAATTTCAAACCGAAAATACTCCTCCTGGACGGCCAAAACCGGGTAAAATAATTTGCAGTAAGATTTTCGTTTTCATATTTTTGTAAGTCAATGTCGAAAAAAATTATCATAGCAATAGACGGTCCTGCTGGCTCGGGTAAATCGACCGCAGCAAAGAACTTAGCCCGTAAGCTCAATTTCACTTATCTTGATACCGGAGCGATGTATCGGGCGATTACTTATTGCGCTTTGCAGCGTGGAATTGCCGACGATTACGACGCCGTTGTCGAAATGACCAGAAATCTGGACTTAAAATTACGTTTTGAAAACGGCGTTACTCGTGTTTTTGTGAACGGGGAAGAAATTACGGATAAAATAAGGACTGCTGAAGTAAATTCGAAAGTGAGCGAAATTAGCGCTATTCCCGGAGTGCGCGAAGAAATGGTAAAACTTCAGCGAGCAATCGGGAAAGATTGTAATTTAATTGCCGAAGGACGAGATATTGCGACTGTGGTTTTTCCCGATGCCGATGTGAAAATATACCTGACGGCTTCTCTGGACGAAAGAGCCAGAAGAAGGTTCAAAGAATATCAGGAAGGTAGTGTAAATATCTCTTTCGACGATGTGAAAGCCAATTTGGCCAAGAGAGACGAAATAGACAGCGGGCGCGACGTGGCGCCTCTTAAAAAAGCCGAAGACGCTCTCGAAATTGACAATACGGGTCTAACTCCCGACGACGATCTGGAACTGCTGATTAAAAAGATTGAAGAAGCTCTCGAAAAAAAAGGAATACAATTAAAAAGTTTGTCGCCATCGTAATTAACTAAATGTGTAACAAATTATTACTGCCGCGGCTTTTTTGATGGCGGGAAGACGCGAGCGGTAAAAAGTAGGAGGACTAATGTCCGATAAACAAGAAAAAGTGCAAAATCAATTAGACAACGTCAAATTTATCAATCCGGAAGAGTATACGGAAGAAGAACTTCAGACACTTACCAAGCTTTATTCCGAGTCTTTCAGAGATATTAAAGAAGACGAAATTATTCAGGGTACAATTGTCGGTATCCACGGCGACAACGTCGTTATCGACGTGGGTTATAAAACCGACGGTACCATTCCGAAATCGGAATTCTCAGCTACCGAAGAAATCAAAATCGGCAATAAAGTCGATATTGTTATTGAAAGCTTTGAAGACGAAGACGGCAATCTCGTATTGAGCAAGAAAAGAGCCGATTTCCTCAAAGTATGGTCGCGCGTTCTTAAAGCTTACGAAAACGACGAAGTCATTCAGGGTAAAATCCTCAAACGCATCAAAGGCGGTATGGTCGTCGATTTAATGGGCATCGAGGCATTTTTGCCCGGTTCTCAAATCGATATCAGACCTGTCAGGGATTTCGATGCCTTTGTAGGTCAAACGATGGATTTCAAAATTGTTAAGGTAAATATCCCGACTGAAAATATCGTAGTATCCCACAAAGTGCTTATCGAGGAAACCATTTCCGATCAACGTAAAGAAATTCTCGACAAACTCGAAAAAGGACAGATACTCGAAGGTATAGTAAAAGCAATTACCGATTTCGGCGTATTCGTAGACCTCGGCGGCGTCGACGGTCTTATTCATATTACAGACCTGAGCTGGGGCAGAATTAATCATCCGAGCGAAGTTGTAAAACTCGACGAAAAAATCAAAGTTGTCGTTACCGACTTCGATAAAGAAAAGAAACGTATTTCGCTCAGTTTGAAACAACTTATGCCGCATCCGTGGGAAAATATCGACGAGAAATACAAAGTGGGCGACAAAGTCTCCGGACGAGTGGTTTCCCTCACCGATTACGGCGCATTCATCGAAATCGAAAAAGGCATCGAAGGCTTGATCCATATTTCCGAAATGAGCTGGACTCAGCATATCAGTCATCCGTCTCAGTTCGTTTCGATGGGACAAATTGTCGAAGCCGTTATTCTGAGCCTCGATAAAGACGAGAAGAAAATTTCTCTCGGTATGAAACAATTGACTCCCGATCCGTGGCAGGATATCGTTAAGAAATATCCCGTCGGTTCGCGCCACACCGGCATTGCAAGAAACCTCACTAATTTCGGCGTTTTCGTCGAACTCGAACCCGGCGTAGACGGTCTGATTCATATTTCCGATTTGTCGTGGACGAAGAAAATTCGTCACCCCGGAGAAGTCGTTAAAAAAGGCGAAAGCATCGAAGTTGTTGTGCTGAGCGTCGATACCGAACAGCGTAAAATATCTCTCGGACATAAGCAAATCAATCCGAATCCGTGGGATAATTTCGAATCGGTTTATGCCGCTGGCACAAAGACGGAAGGCAAAGTGGTTCGTATTATCGAAAAAGGTCTGATTGCCGAGTTGCCTCTCGGAGTCGACGGTTTTATCCCCGCAACTCAGTTGTCGCCTTCGAAAATAAAAAATCTGTCTTACTGTTTCCCTGTGGGAACGACTCTCGAACTAAAAGTCGTTGAGTTCGACAAGGAAAACAAGAAAATAGTATTGAGCGCTCTCGCGGTATTGAAAGAAAAATCCGACGAGGAGATCGCTGAATATATTACTACGCATAAACTGGATAAAGTTACGGTAGACGATATCAAGCAGGCTGACGCCGGTAAGTTCGATTCTTCGGATTTCAATTTATATGAAGATAGAATGCCGCCGCAGATGCCTCAAGCGTCTCAGCAGGAATCCGATAAAGCTGAAGAAAAATCTGAATAAGCATATTGATAAATTGATTTCCGGGCTGTGCTTATTTTATATAAGTACAGCCTTTTTTGTAAATTATATTTAACGTTATTCAAAAAGAAAGAAGTTGCCATGTCGAAAGTGGCTTTTTATACATTGGGTTGTAAATTGAACTTTGCCGAAACATCAACAATCGGCGATAAATTTCTAGACCGCGGATACGAAATTGTCGGTTTCAACGATTCGGCCGACGTCTATGTCGTAAATACGTGTTCCGTCACCGACGGAGCGGAAAAGGAATGCAGACAAATAGTACGGCGCGCATTGAGAGTTAATCCAGACGCATTCGTAATAGTTACGGGATGCTACGCTCAATTGCGCCCTGAAGAGATTGCCAAAATTGACGGCGTAGGCGCCGTGCTGGGGAGCAAAGAAAAATTTAACCTTTTCGATTACCTGAAGAATTTCAAAAAAGATATTAAACCGGAAATTTATGTTTCTCCCACGGAAGAGCTCGATTCTTTTCACTCGTCGTATTCGACAGAAGCCGATTCGAGAACTCGGGCGTTCTTTAAGGTTCAGGACGGCTGCGATTATAAATGTTCGTTTTGCACTATACCGCTGGCCAGAGGCAGGAGTCGCAGCGCAAATCCGGAAGAAGTGATTTCCGAATTCAAAAGTCTGGTCGAAAACGGATATAAAGAAATTATTCTAACCGGCGTTAATGTGGGCGATTACGGAAAGAATCTCGATTATAATCTTTACAAACTTTTAAATGATTTGCTGAAGACCGAAGGAGATTTTAGAATAAGAATAAGCTCTATCGAGCCGAACCTTTTGACGGATGAAATAATCGATTTGGTCGCTGCGGAAGATCGGCTTTGCAAACATTTTCACATTCCTCTGCAAAGCGGAAGCCCGAAAATTCTCCGGCTTATGCAAAGGAGATATAAAACGGAAGATTATTTCAGACTGATACATAAAATAGTAAATCGTATACCTGACGCGGGAATAGGCGTGGATGTAATCGTAGGCTTTCCCGGCGAAACCGACGAAGATTTTCTGGACACATATAATTTTCTTAAAGATTTGCCGGTTTCATATCTCCATGTATTCACATATTCGGAGAGACCCAACACCAAAGCCGAAAAAATGCCTGAACACGTTACGCATGAGATAAGAAAGAAACGCAACAACATGCTCAGAATATTAAGCGAGAAAAAGAGAAATGAGTTTTATCGGAAGATGATGGGGAAAGAACTAACGGTTTTATTTGAAAGCGAAAATAATAATGGCTTTATTAAAGGATTTTCCTCAAATTACGTACGTGTTAAAATTCCTTTTGACGAAAATTTAATCAATCAATTTGTAAAAGTAAAAATTAAGGAGATTGATGGGAACATTGTTACGGGTGAGTATTCTTTAATAGTTAATTCATTCAAAACAAAGGCAGGTTAAAAATGAAAAGAATATTTTTGTTGCTGATGTTCTCGTCAATGATTGCGGCGCAAACTTCGGGCAGCCTTCTCGAAATTAAATATGCCGGCAGCAATCGACAACTTGTTACGGAAAGATACAACCCGGTTACGATGAATGTAGCTCAATCAAAAAAGAACGCCGGACTGGCAATCCTCTATTCGATGATTCTGCCCGGTATGGGCGAGCTCTATGCCGGAGATTACGGCAGCGGCATCTACTTTACAGCGGCGGATGCGGCGCTCTGGGGAGTTTATGCAGGTTACTCTATTTACGGCAAATGGAAAGAAGACGATTACAAAGCTTTTGCCGTTTCCAACGGAGGGATTTCAACGGACGGAAAAGACGACAGTTATTACGCTTCAATTGGCATCTATATGAACATTGAAGAATATAACAGGATACAGGAACTGAACCGCAGTTTTGCGTATGTTTACGATACCGATACGCATTATTGGAGATGGAATAATAACGAAGACAGGCGTAAATACAGAGAATTATGGAAATCGAGCGAACAGGCGTATAATAATTTGCGGTTTGCAGTGGGAGCGCTCATCCTCAATAGGATTATTAGCGCCATCAACGCCGTGCGTCTGGTGGCAATTCATAACAGAAATTTGAACGAATCGTTGGGCTGGAACATTTCCTTTGAAGTAGTAAACAATGCCGATTTGCCTTCCACCTTTAAATTAAACTTTGTAAAAAGCTTCTAAAAAAAGAGGCGGATGTAAGTCCGCCTCTCTTTATAAAATTATTCTGGAAGATTGGGATTTCTTACCCTTTCATTTTCTGTAATCGGCAGATACTGCCATTTGCCGGGCATATGGAATATATTAAATCTTCTTTGGTCGGGTAGTCTCATTCCCTGGCAGAAAAGTTCTTTGTCCCTTTCTTCGACAATTGAGGGCGATGAAGAGTCGAGACTTATATCGGTGATTGTCGAAACAGAATGCGATTCCCTTACTTCGTTAACAAGAGCGACCGCATCGCCGGCCATTGCGCCTCTGAGGATTAATTCGGCTTTCATTAAGTTGTTTTCCTGCCATGTCATTACGGGAATGCTCGATACCAAACCGGTTACGTCCAGTTTGTATTTGTATTGATAGTAGTATGTTACGCCGTCTCCGCCTTTGCGTGTTTTAAGAGGAAGACGGTTAGCTTCGGACGGATCCTGGTTTATATATTCGGGAAAACGAAAATCTACTACAAATTGAGAACGTAATTCCCCGGCTTGCACTCTGTAATTATTATCGCTTAGAGTGCTGTATTTTGCTTCGAGAGGTGAGTCGCCGTTAATAAGTCCTTGTTGCGCATAAGTGGCTGCATTCGCATAATCGCCTTTGAACAGGTAACATCGGGCAATCAAAGAGTTGACAAGGCGTGTTTCGTAGTCTCCAGGAGCGTAGGTCAAAGCTGTCTTAAAACGCTCTACGGCTAAATCGTACATCTGATTCGAAGGAATAAACGGTCCTACGTTTATAACTCCGCCTCCTTGCGTTTCGGTCAGACCGAAGTAAGTAGCAAGATAATACCTTGCTATTCCTCCGTATAGATAGGCATTATAATAACCTTCTTTTTGCAAGTCGGTATCTTCGAACGATATTTTATCCAAACGCGCAATAAGCGTATCGGCATACTTACGGAATCTCTGCAATGGATTAAATGCGTTGTCTATGGAGTTGTTGTCCAGAAGTATATCGCCTATGTCAATTTGTTCGTAAGTAGGATAAGTGGCATTCGGAACGTTTCTGGTAAAGAAAAGCTGATCCGAAAGTCCGTCTGCGGCAATGAACAAATCGTCGGTTGCAAGAGCGAATTCATCCTGAATACCGATAATCAGAAACGGAACTTCGGATTCCCGAGTTAACACCTCGTCTTCAACCGCATCGACAAGGGGGTCTACGTTCGATACGTAATCTTCGCACGATATAAACAGAGTCGTGATAGCGAAGAAAAGCAATAATGATATATATTTTCTTTTCATATTAAATTCTCCCTTTTTATAATCCGAGTTGTACCCAGAATGTATAAGTTCTTGGATTTTGCAATGTCAGGAAGTCGCTGCCTCGGCTAAGACTTCTGCCGCCGTCGAAGTTAAGTTCGTAGTCGGCGCCGCTGTATTTAGTCAGTTTGAGAAGATTGCGTACGGAAAATCCTACCACAACTCTCTGCAGATATGAAGAGGTTTGGAGGTACTGACCGAACAGCTCGGTAAAGTCGTAACTCAAACTTACTTCTCTGATCGTGAAATAATCGGCGTCTTCAATAAAATTGCCGTCGTAGGCTGTGTTGAGTTTAGCATATTGTTCGGCAGCTGCTTTGTATTCGGGAGAACCAACTTCCAGAGGAGATACTTCGTCATGAGACGAGGAAAGTCCCAACTTAGCTCTCAGTATTTCATACTCCGTATCGTTCCGGAATTGAATTGCGAATTGTCTCGTAAGATTATATACCTTGTTATTAAGTCCCCATTCGGCTAAAGCGTACAAATTGAAATTCTTCAGAAAGCGGAAATTAAAGCTGATAGAGCCGGTGTGATCGGGAATCGGGTTGCCGAGGTCTACTCGACCGTCGGAAACCTGAGGACCTAAATATTTACCGCTTTCGTCAAAACGGGCGCCGACTGTTTTGTATGTATAGAACTCGTGTTTTTTCATCCCTTCTTTAATGTAATTCACGTCGAAACCGTCGGGGATTTCCTGTCCGTCCATATCCGTTACTTCGTTCGTTTGATAATTCCAGATTATATTGACGTCCAGGTTATAATCCCTGCCTTTAATCGGGTTGATTTGCAGTAATGTTTCGAATCCGTGATTCTTCATTGCGCCGATATTAAAAGGCACCGTGCTGGCTGTAAGGCCGGATGAAGGCGGATTAGTTTTGTAAATTATTGAATTCTTTGCGCTGCCGTTATAATATGTGAACTCGAGAGCGAACATATTTAAGAATTCCGAATCGAAACCAACTTCGAATTCCTTAATTCTTTCCGGCTCAATTCCTGCGTTACCTATCGAACTCAAAACGCCGCCAATGCCGGCTCCGCCGTTATATGCCTGCCAGAGTAACGGTATGGCATCGTCTGTTCCGGGAAGCTGACCGCTTTCGCCGTAAGCGGCTCTTATCTTAAATAAGCTGAAGAATTTCGGGAAGAAATCGTATTTATCCATTCTTACGGCAAGGCTTGCTTTGGGATAAGTTATAGCAGGAGCGTTTTCTCCGATTGTGCTTGCATAATCCCTTCGTATGGCTAGCGTTAAGAAGTATTGGTCTTTATACGAGAAATTGTTGTCCAAATAAATACCTGCCTGACGAGTGTGGCTGAATCCCTCGTCGTACTCATTGATTGTAAGGCCGGAGCCGATGTTCATAATAAATTGACTTCCAAAATTTTCGGCTGACATAAAGCTTGTCGTAAGTTTACGGTCGAGAATTTGAGTTCCTATTACAGAAGATCCTCTCAGGTCCTTCGTTATGTCATAATTATATCGAGCGTTTAAATCATATGTATATTGACGATTGTGTCTGTTGTAAATGCTTTTTTGTCCTTTGTTTATGGTCGAATATCTACCGGTAACGGGGAATATTTGATCTTGACGCCAGTCATTGTCGTCAATTCCCACGCCGGCATTTAATTCGAGTTCCTCAATCGGTTTCCATGTGATTTTGAAAGATCCTAAGTACTGGTTATTCTTATTCAGGTCTTTAATGCCGGCTACCGAAGCGCTATCCGTGAAATACCAAAGTCGAAGTAATGTATTACCCAGCCATCCGTATATGTTGTTGTCGTTATTAGGACGTTGAATATTATTGAAAATGAACGCCGAAGTAAATTGGAATGTCAGGTTCTCGGTCGGATAAGCCGAAAGATTTAATCTGACCGATGATCTGTCCATCGACGAATTCGGGAGAATACCGTTTTCTAGACGATTTTCATACGAAGCGTAATAACGGAGAATTCCCGTGCCGCCCGAGAAATTAACATAATGATTTCTTATTAAACCGTCCTGATAAATGCCGTTTGCGCCGTCAGCGCTTTCAAAACGGTCCTTTTTGAATTTGTATGCCTGAGTATTGTATCCGTAATCGTATTTATAAGACACAGAATATGGTCTCAATCCTGCGCCCAATTTCCCCGATTTAGTCGTAATCAAAACAACGCCGTTTGAACCGTCCGTGCCGTACATAGCCGCAGCGGCAGGTCCTTTAAGCACTTCAATATTTTCAATATCCTGAACGTTCAGATTTGCGAGAATGCTCGAGCCCTGACCGCCGACGCCGTAACCCTCGATCTCAGCGTCTTCAACGCGTATACCGTCGATGTAAATTACGGGTTGTTCATCGCCGTTCAGTCCGCCGCCGCCTCTTACGAAGAAACGGAAACCACCTCCGACGTTGCCGGATGACGGGGCTACCTGCACACCGGAAATTTTACCCGACACCAATTGCGATAAACCCTGATAACTTTGTATCTCTGCTAATTGCGCGGCGGGAACTCTCGAAACTGCTACTTCCGCCACGGATTTGGAAGTTTTGGACGCGATGCCCGTTACAACTACAGTCTCGCTTTCGAATACGTCTTCTTCCAATTCAAAATCCTGCTGAATTGAATTGCCCGTAAGCGTTAATGTTACGCTTTGGGATTTATATCCGACATACGTAACATTGAGCACCACTTGTTGTCCCTGCGCGACATCTTTCGAAAGTTCGATAACATATTTCCCTGCCATATCCGTAGCTGCGCCGGTATTAAAAGCAGGGATGTAGACGTTTGCGCCGATTAACGGTTCCCCGTATGTATCGGTTACCGTTCCCATTATTCTAAATGTGTTTTGAGCCATCAGGCCAAAGGGAAGCATAAAGATTAATAATAATAGAAGTGGTATTTTCTTTTTCATACACACCCCTCATTTTGTTGGTGAATATATTTATTATTTATTGTGTAGAACCCTATTCAATAATATAAAAGCCATAGCCCAAATTTTTTTTACAATTTAGCGTTAATAACAAAAAAAAACAATAAAAAAGTAGTTTAATTCTCTCTTTTGGCGTAATTTTGAAACGTATAGATTCAGACCTGGAATAATGCGTAATTATAAACTAACAATTCAATACGACGGCACTAATTACTTCGGTTGGCAGATTCAAAAAAATAAAATTACCGTACAACAAAGAATAATAGAAGCAATAGAAGTAATACTCAAAGAGAAAGTCAATCTGATCGGCTCGGGCAGAACCGACACCGGAGTGCATGCGCTAGGCCAGGTGGCAAACTTCAGATTTCACGATGATTTGGATACGAATAAATTTATATATTCCTTAAATGCCCTTTTACCGAACGACATAGCAATTAATAATATTGAATGCGTGACTGAAAATTTTCATGCCAGGTACGACGCCAGGGAAAGGAAGTATATTTATCTATTCAGCCATGTAAAATCCCCTTTTTATTTAAGATACTCTTATTTGTTTCCGCCCGTAAGGAATATTGATATAAATCTTCTTAATGAATTAAGCAGCGTGTATCTCGGGAAAAAAGATTTTACTTCGTTTTGCAGAGCCAAATCGTCGGTTAATAATAAATTTTGTGAAGTAAGAGAAATCAGATGGTTCAGAAGGTCGGATTTTACGATTTTTACGGTATCAGCCGACAGATTTCTGCACGGCATGGTGCGCGCGCTTGCAGGCACAATCTTAAAGGCGGCTCTTAATAATGAAAGCCCCGGATTGCTTCAAAAAATTTTGGATGATAAAGACAGAAAATCCGCCGGCGAGGCGTTGCCCGCAAATGGTTTGTTTTTATATAAAGTGAGGTATTAATGATTGACTTGAAAAACAGAGTAGCCGTTATAACAGGCGGTTCCCGAGGTATAGGCGAAGCTTGCGTCAGATATTTTACGCAGGCAAACGGCAGAGTTGCTTTTACGTATAAAAATTCAGCCGAACGCGCCAAACAATTGGAAACTCGGCTGCAGGGGAAAGCAAAAGCATACAGAACGGATATGGAATCGGAAACGGAGATATTCCGTATGGTCGAACGGGCGGCTGAAGATTTCGGCAGTATCGACATTCTTGTTCATAACGCCGGAATATGGAACGACGGCCCTATCGACCGTTTGACTCTCGAAAAATGGAACGAGATTATAAGGATTAATCTTACTTCGGCGTTTTTATTTTCCAAAGCCGTTTTGCCTTTTATGAAAAACAATAGATACGGCAGGATAATTTTAATTTCTTCCACAGCCGGACAACGCGGCGAAGCTTTCCATTCGCATTACGCAGCCACTAAAGGCGGTATGATTTCTTTTACCAAATCGCTGGCGGTAGAATTGGCAAAGTTTAACATTACCGTCAATTCCGTGGCTCCCGGCTGGGTAGATACTGAAATGAACAACGAAGTTTTTGCCGACAAAAAATATAAACAGGAAATAATTAATTCTATTCCGTTGGGCAGGATTGCCACTGCGGAAGATGTAGCCGGTCCGGTTTTGTTTCTTGCGTCGGATCTGGCGGGGCATATAAACGGCGAAATACTTAACGTCAACGGCGGAAGCGTGCTCTGCGGTTAATCGAAAGGAAATTTATGGAAACCATTCACCCGATTATTATTCATTTCCCGATCGTGTTTTATATTATTTATTTTGTACTCGATGCCGCCGGCGTCTTAACCGGCAAGGAAAGTATGACTAAACCCGCTCTGGCTTTCCTGTTCCTTGCAATTCTTTTTTCTTTGGCGGCGGTATTGACGGGTAATATGGAAGCTCAGAAAATAAACGAGGTTTCAATTCAAAATTCCGGGCTGCAAAAAGCAATAAATAACCACGAACTTTTCTCTTCTTTGTTTGTCTGGCTTTGCGCTTCTCTGTTTTTTTACAGATTTTATACAATCAAGAAAAACAAAAACTTGCTTTACAATAAATTAATTATTCTTTTTTTTTCTATTATTGGCTTTGTATTAATATTAACTACCGCATATTACGGCGGTCAATTGGTTTATGAATTCGGAGTCGGAACCAAATTTTTCGGTGGATGATGAAGAAATATTTTGTTTTAATAATGATGTGGATTTCGGTCGCAGTTTGCGCTCAGCCGATAAAATTCGGAGAAGCCAAAGGATTGTTTATGTCGCTGGGAGTAGGTCCGAAATTCCCGATCGGAAATTTTTCCGATAAAAATAATATCGGAGTCGGAGCTGAAACTTCGTTGCTCTATACGGATAATCATTTGATGCCGTTCTTTTTTTATTCAACGCTGGGTTATCAGCATTATCCGGGCAGGCAGACTCTCTACAAGAAAACCGATTACGCGTCGTATTCGAGCAATATGATTTTTCTGGCGGCAGGCGTTAGGTATTATTTCACGCCGCTTGTGGAAAATATTGCATTGCTAATGCCTCTTGTAGACGCGGGTATACAATATTCTTATTTTGAGAATTCTCATATTTTCAAAGAAGGTAAAAACAAACAAAACTTTACCGAAGGGAAATCAAAGTTCGGCTTACAGGTGGGAGGAGGATTTTCGATGTTTATTCTCGATGTAATGGCGTATTATAATTATCTGCCGGATAATCAATATATCTCTATAGTATTTAAAGCCACTATCCCGATTTTTGTAAAAATTTAGGAGATGAAAATGGAATTTGAAAATGTTATACTCAGTAAAGAAGGAAAAATCGGAATCGTAAAAATCAACAGACCGGACAAACTAAACGCTTTGAATCTCAGAACGCTCGACGAGCTTCGTAAAATATTTAAAATGATTGAAGAGGATTCGTCAATCCTTTCGGTGATATTAACCGGAGCGGGCGATAAAGCTTTTGCCGCCGGCGCGGATATAACGGAAATCAATAAGTTGAGCAAACGGGAAGCCGAAGCTTTTTCAAAAAACGGACAGGAAATTTTTAATTATATAGAAAATTTCGATAAGCCGGTTATTGCCGCCATTAACGGATATGCGCTCGGCGGAGGATGCGAACTGGCAATGGCCTGCCATATCAGAATCGCTTCGGAAAATGCACGCTTCGGTCAACCGGAAATCAACCTCGGAATAATTCCCGGATACGGAGGCACGGTTAGATTACGGGAAATTGCAGGCAAATCAAATGCCCTCGAAATGATTTTAACAGGGGATATGATTGATGCGCAAGAGGCTTACAGAATAGGTCTTGTAAACAAAGTAACTCCGCACGCGGAATTACTTGATGCTGCAAAGAAGACGGGCGAAAAAATCGCTTCGAAAAGCGGCGTGATAATTAAATACGCTCTTGAATCCCTTAGAATCAAATCAACCGAACGCAGGGAGGAAATGGAAAACGAAAGCCGGCTCTTTGCGCTTTGTACGGAAACCGAAGACTTTAAGGAAGGCACTTCCGCTTTTCTCGAGAAAAGACCGGCGCAATTTAAGAACAAATAATACATCCCGATTTTTTCATGAATTATAAATTAACCTATTATCTTATCGGTATAGCCGTAGCTTTGCTCATTGTCAATCTGTCCGTTGATCTTTTCTCGAATAATAATGATGAAAAAGACAACGTGGTAGGCGAATATTCCGTTAGGGCAATCGATTCAGTATTCAGCGCAGTTCTGGAAAGCCATGGAATCGAAGAGAGCTGGGTGAGTAAGAAAAAGCTTAAAATTAGCGGCGAGGATTCCGTCCGTTATAAAATCATTGTGAGATTGCCCGAGGATTTACCTATCCCTCTGATTTTGCGGGATCTCGAATATGCTATTGAAAACGATATTACAAGTTTCGTCTCGGAAGAAAAAAAGATTTTCGGGGAAACTGAACTGCGCGTCTATTCGAACGAAAAATTGAAGTTGCTTGCCGATATAGTTCCCGACTCAAAATTAAAGCGGGAGCAAAATAATCTGGCGTTTATTTTTTATGAGCTGGAGCCGGGCGATTCGGAATTTACCGAGATACTCAACATGCCGTACCGGTTTGCGGTCGGATTTATTCCTTCAGAGGAATCGAAAAGCGCCGCAGATTCGATTAAAAAATACGATAAAGATTATGTCGTAATTTTGAACGACGATATTTCTTCGGATTATAGAATCAAGACTCGCTCGCATAAAAAGGTAATCGACAATGCGATAAACAAAATTGTGACGGATTTCTCGAAGTCCATTTTCTATCTAATCGACGTAAAATCGAAGCTCTATAATTCTCCCGTTTATAATTACGTCGAGGAAAGATTTAAGAAAAGGGGAGTAAAGCTTAAAAGAATATCCGATTTTATATTGCTCGACGATGAGGATAAAAATGAATTGCTTTCCAGATTCAAATATTATTGTGAAGATAAATCCGGCGCAAGGACTAAAATCTTTTTAATCACCTCCGATAATTTCTGGGTTATTAAATCCGAATTCGACAAATATCGCAAAAAGGGATATAGGATTGTGCCTGCAATTTAAGCGCCTCCCCGGACATCCCCTTTTTCGTCTATATAAACAATCTCAATACCGAGCTCCTTTACCTGCTCGTAAATTTTGTCCCTGTCGCCCACGGCTACAATAACTAGACTTTCCGGATGCAAATATTTTTTCGCCGCATCGATTATTTCTTCGTTTCGGACCGACTGAATTTTGTCAACGTAATTTTTATAATAATTCGTATCCAGATTATGAATAATTAACGGCGTTATATTTTTGGCTATCTGGGTATAAGTCTCGAATAACGATGGAAACTTTTTTGTATGAAATGACTTGGCAAAGTTAATCTCATCTTCTTCTATACGTTCTCTGACGCCGTTGATTTCTTTTATTATTTCTGAAATCGATTCGCCTGTGTTGACGGCATTAACTGCCGAGTGGACTTCGAAAAATCCTGCGTTTTTATGATATCCGTATACCGACCCTGCGCCGTAGGTAAAGCCTTTTTTTTCTCTGAGATTCAGATTGATTCTGCTAGAAAAATCGCCGCCTAAAATTGTATTCATTAATTTTAGCCTGTAGTAAGTTTCTTCGTTTCGTTTGACGCCGCGGTGCCCTATCCTTAATTCGGTTTGAGGGGCGTCCCTTTTGTCCGCAATATAAATCTTGGTATTCTGATCAACAACCGGCTCGATATTTTGATCAATCGTTATCTTTTGTCTGCCGTTAAAATTCTTGTTTACAAGTCTGACGATCTCATCTTTTGAGACATTTCCCACGACCGCAAAATTAAGTGAATTATTTTGAATATATTTTCGGTAATAATCCCTGACGTCTTCAATCGTAATTTTATCCAGCGTCTCGAGATAACCGAGTTCCGGATAAGCGTAATATGTTCCGTCGAAAACAATTCTGTCGAATGCCGTATTTGCAATGTAGGAAGGTTCTTTTCTCAACTGAATTATTTTACCGGTAAGTTTCTTTTTTTCCCTTTCGAAGTCTTCGGTATTCAAACGCGGATTGTTTAAGATTTCGGCGAGGAGTTCGAACGATTTTTCGAAATTCTCGCTCAATGAAAGCATTGATAATACAAATGTGTCGTGATCCACATTAATGCTAATAATTGTGCCCAACTTTTCGAATTCGTCGTTTAGTTCAAATGAATTATATTTACCCGCTCCTTCGTCTATCAGCAGAGAAGTAAGCAATGCAAGCCCTTTTTTGTCGGGAGGGTCAAGCCTGCTGCCTGCGTCAATCAAAACGTTGAGCTGTACGATCGGCAACTTTTCTTTTTGAGAATAATAGATCGTATTGTTATCCGTATCAAATTTTTCAATTTCGGGCAAATTGAAATCGACCTTAGTTTTCGGCTTGGGCGGCGTCGACCTGTCAAACATTAAGACCTCCTTCTTTGGGTACGATGTGCAGTTCAACATATTTATCGGACAGGTATTTATGCGCTGTCTCTCTAACTTTTGTACAGTTCACATTGGAGTACCGCGCCAGGTCATATTCAAACGAATCGGGTTCTCCGAGATGAAAATTATAAAGATTAAGCTGGTCGGCGATTGTGTCGATTTTCTGCAATGAATAAACATAATGCGATTTAATCGAATTTTTTGCTCTTTCTAATTCCTCGAAAGTAATACCATTCTCTTTCAGTTGATTGACTTGATTAAAGATCTCGGTTTTTAACTCGGTTGTGGATACGCCGGGTTTTGCCGTTGCAACTATAATAAACGCGCCTGCAAGTTTAGCGGAAAACTGAAACGCGCTTACATCTTGCGCAATCTGTTTTTCGAATACAAGCGACTTTTGAAGTCGTGAACTTTTGGCCGACGACAAGGCGTCTGCAAGAATATCGAGCGAGGCGTCGTCCTCGCCGAAAATTTTATCGGAATGCCAGGCTAAATAAATCCTCGGCAGTTCGATATTGTCAGGGTGAATGATTTTTTTCGATTCGGTCAATGAAACCGGATCGGCTGCCGGCAGTTCCGGCTTTTCGCTGCCCGGTATATCGCCGAAATATTTCCCGATTAATTCGAGGGCGTCTTCTTTGTCGAAATTTCCTCCCACAACAAGAGTTGCGTTTGAAGGCTTATAGTATTTATTAAAAAATTCTTTTACATCCTGGAGACTGAAATTTTCAATATCTTTCATCCATCCGATTGTCGGCCAGGAATAAGGATGGCCTGCCGGGAACAGATTCGAAAAAATTAATTCCCATGCCAGTCCGTACGGTTGATTTTCGTATCTCTGGCGTCTCTCGTTCATTACCACTTCTTTCTGATTATCTAGTTTCTCCTGGGTAAGAGACGGAAGCAGGAAACCCATACGGTCGGATTCGAGCCATAGCGCCAATTCCAGATAATTTGCAGGCACTGTTTCGTAATAATTTGTTCTGTCGAAGGAAGTCGAGCCGTTCAAACTGCCTCCGGCTTCTTCGATGAATTTGAAATGACCTTCTTTCGGCACGTGTTTCGAACCCTGAAACATCATGTGCTCGAAGAGATGTGCAAAACCTGTTTTGCCCAGCGTTTCATTTGCCGAACCTACTTTGTACCAGATGTTTACCGAAACAGTCGGCACGGACTTATCCTGAAACAATATTATTTCGAGTCCGTTTTCCAGATAATGTTTGATGTAATTAATTTTGAAAATATTTCCGGACATCTCAATTCTCCTTCAGTATGAATTCAATCCGTTCGAGTTTGCCGTCTATGTTCGAACGGGTCGATATTCCGAATATCTTGCAAAGGAGCGGGTAAAGGTCGATATTCCAGAGCGTTCCCGTCTTGTAGCTGGATTTGAATGCCGGACCGTGAGCCAAAAAAATGCCGTGCATATCGATCAAATTATTATCGTAACCGTGATTTCCTTTCGCTTCGTCGAGCCATTCGGGAGCTTCATTTGTTCTTAAACTCCAGCCCAAATCGGCAACCAGAATCAGTCTGTAGATAAAGGGATGAGAGCTGAAATGATAATAATCCGGCATTTCCTCCTTCTTGTAAACTTTGAAATGATTTTCGGATTTTTTCAGGAGCTCGTAAACTTCTTCAGTTTTATCTTTCGGAGGATTAACAAACATTACAGGACCGTCGTATTGAAAACTGCATTTGTATTTTTCAATTATCTCTTCGATGTTAATTGTTCTTTCCGGGGCTATCGCCGTCATGCCGTGGTCGGATACGAAAATATAGTTTACGCTGTCTTTCAGATTAGTTTTGTCGATCTCGTTCACCAGATATGCGGTAACGGAATCGAGGTATGCAATTGCCCGGTTTGTTTCCGGGGAGTCCGGTCCGTAATCGTGTCCGTATGTATCCGTATCATGAAAGTAAATAGTAATAAAGTGAGGACGTTTGTCGTCAGGAAGTTTCAACCAATTAATAATTCCTTTTACTTTTTCCCGGTAGCTTCTGTTGTGGTCGTATTTTTCGTAATAAGTGGGACGCCTGTAATCCAAACTAATTTCCGAACCGGGCCAGAAATAGCTCGCTGTTACAATGCCGTTTCTTTCGGCGGTTTCCCAGAATGCTTCGCCAAGGTACCAGAAAGGTTCTTTTACAGCCGCGGTGTCGCCGAGAGAATATTCTTTATGTTTGATTGTATCTTTAAAGTAATTGCCTATTATTCCGTGGTTATCCGGATACATTCCCGTAATCAACGATATATGATTTGGAAAAGTCTTCGAAGGGAAAGCCGGCCTGAGCGATAAAGCTCTCACGCCTTCGTCAGCCAGTTTATTGAGATTCGGCGTAAGTTCTCTATCCAGATAATCCCAACGGAATCCGTCGAATGAGATTAATATTACATACGGTTTATTGCCGGCATATGCAAGAGTAGTAAAAAATAAGAATAAACAGATTATGTATCGTTTCATATAACTCCCTAAATTAAGACGGAAATATAAAAAAATAATAGTATTCGAGGATTTGATAAATACAAGTAATTTAAATTTCAAAATAAATTAAAATTATATAAAATTTTTTTTCGCCATTTAAAAGTATTTTCCTATTTTCAGAAGTGCGATATATAAATTCCATAGGGTATTAAGAAATCGTTAAGAATTAAAAAACAAGTTGAAAATGAAATTAATTCCCCTGATATTTGATGCCGGAATCAATCAGTTATTGACTGGCGTTTCATTAGGGGAGTTCGGAACAATTTGAGAAATCCGAAAATTTATGCAAATTAATTTAACCCAAATTAAATCTGATATGATATTGAACCGTTCGAATAATCTTACCTTTTTTTTAATAAACATAATTTCCCAAAAAACAGAGGTTAAACTATGAGTAAATCATTTTACCGTATTTCAGCGTTACTGCTGATGTTAATGTTTTTGCCGACATTTTTGATGGCGCAAAACTACACAATCAGCGGTGTAGTAAAATCGCAAACAGGCGAGGTTCTAATCGGAGCCAACGTATTTTTGAAGGGCACCACATTGGGCGCCGCTTCGGAAGCGGACGGAACATACAAAATTACGGCTCCGAAAGGCAGATACACTATAGTTTGCAGCTACATCGGCTACGAAAAAGTTGAGTACGATATCAACCTTACAAACAACATGGAAGTCAACTTCACGCTGAGAGAACATGAATTCTCCCTGTCGGTTGAAGTTATCGCCGACCGCGCTAAAGAACAAAAAACGCCTGTTGCATTTACGGATGTCGATAAAAAAGAAATTGAGCAAGTATTAGGTTCTCGCGACATACCTCTGGTGCTTAACTATACTCCCTCGGTTTACGCCACTTCCTCTGGCGGCGGCGCGGGCGACGCTCGTATTAACGTGAGAGGTTTCAACCAGAGAAATATCGCTATAATGATCAACGGTGTACCCATTAACGATATGGAAAACGGTTGGGTATACTGGTCCAACTGGGACGGACTCGGCGACGCTACTTCTTCAATTCAGGTTCAAAGAGGACTTTCTTCCGTTACGCTTGCAACCCCAGCAGTGGGCGGCGTTATAAACATTGTTACGGATCCTACAGCTTCGAAAAGAGGGGTCTTCTACAAAAACGAAATCGGAAGCGGTAACTTTACAAAACAAACTCTCTTTGTCCATACAGGCTTGATAGACAATAAATTTGCTCTCACTCTGGGAGGAGTAAAAAAATCACAGGACGGAGTTGTCGACGGAACATGGTCCGACGCATATGCATACTATCTGGGAGCAGCTTATCAGGTGGATCAGAACAACAGACTGGAACTTTATGCTACCGGAGCTCCTCAAAGACACGGACAGAGAAGATGGCGTTTGAATGCCGCTACGTATTCACATGAACTGGCTCGCGAACTCGGTTATAGCGAAGAAATTTTGCAGGATCCCAAATTAGCCGAACAGGGAATTCTTTATAATTCCAACTGGAATTCTCTCGATCCTACATACCGCGGTAAACAGTACTGGAACGACGGCACAAGCAATCGTTATTCGCCTACTTTCATCAGTGAAAGCGAAAATTATTACCACAAACCGATCGTCAACTTCAACTGGTATTCGAATCTTACGAAAGATTTATCGTTATATACAACATTATACTGGTCGGGCGGCATCGGCGGAGGCTCTGGTACATTCGGTTCGATGGTTTGGGATTATACTCTGTTGCAGCGTGTAGTTGATTGGAACGGAACAATTCAAAGAAACATGAATAACATCGATACTCTTGCAAACGGTAATGCGGTAAAAGTATCCCGCGGAATTTTGAGAAACAGCGTAAATAACCAGTGGACGCTCGGCGGTATATCGAAAGCTTTCTATAAAGTTAACGAAAACCTTACAACGTCGTTCGGTCTGGATATACGCTATGCGGAAATCGAACATTACAGAGAAGTAAGAGATTTATTGGGCGGCGACTATTTCTATAGTACTGCAAATGCATTCGATATGCCCGATCAATATTACAAGAAACTCGGCGATAAAATCGATTACTTCTTTACTAACTCAGTAAGTTGGGTAGGTACTTTTGCTCAGGCTGAATACAGTATTGATAGATTCACGTATTATGCAACCGCAGGTTACTCGATGATCAAATATGATCATACAAATCACTTTAGAAAAGCAGCAGACGGTAGCGAATTATATACTGAAACAGATTGGATCGGCGGATACCAGGTAAAAGGCGGAGCCAGCTTCCGTTACAGCGCCGACCTTAATTTCTATGCAAACGCCGGTTATATAGCCAGAGTGCCGATTTTCGATCAGGTTATCGACGACAGAAGCGGCGCTAAAATTACTGATCCGAAAAACGAAAAAATTCTTTCTTTTGAAGTAGGAGCAAACTATAAAGCTTTAAACAACAGACTCTCGGCTAAAGCTAACTTATACTACACTATGTGGAAAGACAGAGCGCAATCCAGAGGAGTTGTTAATCCAGACGGCTCGGAAGGCCTTGTCTTTTTGAACGGCATTAACTCAAGTCATACCGGTCTGGAACTTGAGCTTGCTTTTCAAGCCTCAAAATTCCTGCGTTTCGATGCAGCGGCTTCATTTGCAAGCTGGGTTTACACAGATGATGTGGCCGGTGTGTATGTCGTTGATTACCAAACAAATCAACAAGAAGACTATAATTATTACATTAAAGACTTGAAAGTTGGCGACGCGCCTCAAAGACAAATTGCGGGAGGTATTACAGTTACACCTATTCAAGGATTTAATGCTCAATTGGCGTGGAGATATAATACTGAATATTATGCCGATTTCGATCCTTTTACCAGAACTAATGAAAGCGATAGAGGACAGGTGTGGAAAATTCCATCTTTCAATTTATTTGAATTACATTTCTATTACAATTTGCCAATTGAACTGAATGGGATGGACTTAACTGTTTTTGCTCACGTTTTCAATTTGTTTGACGAGCTTTACGTTCAGGACGCTACGGACAACAGCAGATTTAATGCCTATAAAGCAAACGGCGTAAATCACTCGGCAGACGACGCTGAAATTTATCCCGGCTTGCCGAGAACATTCAATCTCGGTTTCTCTATCAGATTCTAATTATTGTAGATTGTTAAAAAAAGCCGTCCCCAAAAGGACGGCTTTTTTTATTTATAATTAACAAACTGTACCGGAAAATCGAAATCCGCTTCTTTAACCAGTTGAATTACCGCTTGCAGGTCGTCAATCTTTGGAGCGGTAACGCGCACCTGCTCGTCCTGTATTTGAGCGTTGACTTTGAGCTTGCTGTCCTTTATTAATTTTGTAATCCGTTTTGCGTTTTCTTTCGATATTCCGCTTTGAAGAGCAATTGTTTGTTTTAATCTGCCGCCTGCCGCAGGTTCGGGCTCGTTCGGTTTCATGGCTTTGATCGATATACCCCGTTTTATAAATTTGCTCTGAAGAATGTCGAAAGACTGCTTTAATGAATAATCGTCCTTCGTGTTGATGTTAATTTGCTTGTCCTTTTTGTTGAATTCGATTTCCGTATTCGAATCCTTCAAGTCGTAGCGCTGTCGAATTTCCTTTAGCGCCTGGTTAATTGCATTGTCTACTTCCTGAAAGTCGACCGCCGAAACAATGTCGAACGAATGATTTGAAGCCATTTATCCTCCCGATGAAAAATTATTTGTTTACAAAAAAATAATTAAATTTATTTTGATATTAAAAATTATATCCGCTATATTGCACACAAAATAGAAGGGTTGTGAGCTGGCGTAATCCTGTCAACGGGGTTGGTTCCTTAATCACGGGTTAGTTCCATCAAAATGAAAAATACGTTCATTAGGATAATTGTAATTTTTTTTTTACTTCCGTTACCGTATTTCGCTTACTCTGTAACTTCTGTAATTAATGAATTGAGTAGTAAGGGCTTCGAAAATCTGTCGGTTAACGTAAAAGGGACGAAAATTTTTATTGCTTACGAAGACCGCGTCTATAGATTCAATATAGACGGATTGATCGAAGTAATGAATATTCTTAAGAATTACAGGGAATACGATACGGTAGTAATTACAATGCTCAATAAGAAAATACCTGTGCTCGAAATCCGGTACGATAACAGTTTGTTTTATTCTGTGACCGCCGGCACATCCGGTTGGAGCGATTTCGAAAAGAATTTATTTATTTCGTATACTCCAACGGAGTTTGATACGGAAAGCGATAATCAATCGGACTTTCGTACGGACTTAACTATTCATCCCGGTTTCAAAGGGCAGTTTGGAGATTACGATAATCCGGTTCGAGCTCAAATAAATATTATTCCGGAAATAAGAACTTCCTGGTGGAAAGGTATGGAATTGAATATTCAAACGATTATTCCCGTTTATAACGAATTTAAAGGCGAGGGAGATTATATAAGACCTGGCATCGTATCATTAGGACAGACGTTTAAATTTGACGAATCAACGTATGCATTTGCAACGATGGGATATTTTACTGAAAACAGGTACGGCGCGGATTTTTCCGCAATGAAAATTTTTAATAACGGCGACTTTGTTTTAAAAGGCAATGCCGGCTATACGGGATATCTTTCGGTTTATCAGAATAAATTCTTTTATTCCGATTTATATCTCTTTACGTATAATCTGAGTATGAAATATCGAATCAATAAATACGACCTTACAATCGGAATAACAGCGGGGAAATTTCTCTATGAAGACAAAAGTTTGAGAGTCGACATAAATCGACAGTTCGGCGAAATTGAACTCGGCTTTTTCGCCGTACGTTCTACTGACGGATATACCAACGGAGGATTCAATTTTTCGGTGCCGCTGTTTCCTTCCAGATATTCCAAACCCTCGTTTATACGAATAAGAACGGCGGAAAATTTCAGGTGGGAATACAGAGTAAAAGGAGAAATATCTTCGTTGGTGGGTATGACATATAAAACGGGGGACTATTTTGAAAAAGAATTATACAAATACAATCCTGCATTTATTAAAAAAGAATTGAAGAAGAAATTTATATCAAACCAGGAAAGGGGTATGTATGTACGCTAAAAAATCATTATCCGCTTCAATAATACTTTCCATATTTCTTGTGGTTGCATTGATTGCATACACAGGATGTGAGGGTTCAAAAACGGAACCGATAGTTCCAGCTCCAACAACGCCGGTTGAGCCGCCCGCTCCGTTGGTGTTGAACGGTTACGTTAAAGACGCCGTAACGCTCGGCGGCATTCAAGGGGCTACCGTTATTCTGGCTAATGAGTCAGGTGAAATATTGACTACTCTCGCAACGGACAATACCGGCAATTATCAATACGACGTTTCAAATATTCCGAGCGCCAGATTAAAAGTGAGCGCCGCTGCTGCTTCGTATGGCGCTAAAGTTGTCGCTGCGACAATTGATAAGGATAATTACACCGCGCAGGTGCCAACGACTTATCTTATTAAATTGAAAGGCGTAACTCAATCTGTTTCGGCTACAAGCGGCGGACAGGTAGGAACCACCACGACAGAGTCGGTAACTACAAAACAGGTCTCGGTGGACGTTCCTCCGGGCGCTTTGGCCACAAATACCGATATATCCGTGGCTCCAATAACAGTTAATAATACGGTGCCTTTACCGGCAACATCGAATAAAGTGGTAACGGCTGCGGCAAATTTTGAGCCTACCGGGATTACATTCTCTCAGCCGGTTACGGTTTCATTCCCGTTGCCTTATATCTCAACGCCGGGGAAGACAATGTCGGTCTACAGACTAAATCCGGTTACGCTTGAATGGGAAACAAGAGGAACTGCAACGGTTGACGCGGACGGAACTTCGGCTTCGACTCAGATAACCGGCTTCTCGTCGTGGACGGTAGCCGACGATGGTTCGATTTCAATAACCAGTGTTAATACAAACGAACCGGACGCGGCAGAACAAGTAGTAGCCAAAGGGCAAACAATCAGTCACTCTTATACGCCAATATTAAGCGTGACTCCCAAAACAGGCACGGTGAGTGAAAAATGGGTGCGTAATATTATCACCCAAACAGACGCGTTCGACGATTACGACTTGCGTTATGACGACCAGGGAAATATACTTGCTGTAAGTATTTCTTATACGGCATCGCCTCAACCCCCGCTGCCAGAAGAATATCAGGATGATCTGGATGGCGATGGAGTAGATGATCATTATAATCCCGATTTCCCGACGCAAAGAGGCACTTGGGTTTGGTCTGCCGTTGTTCAAAGATTTAAAGTAGCCGTAACAGCGTCTTTAAGCGCAGGCGAAACTTCCGCAGACGTTGTGGCTACGTTAAAAGTTTATAAAAAAGTTAGAGACCAATGGGTCTGGGTGCCAAAACACGATCAGGGCGTAGGCGGTTAATATTTTATCGGGAGCGCCCTTGATTAAAAGGGCGCTCGATTATTCATACCTTATGCAGAAATATTTTCTGTCCAATATTATTCATTGGGGTAGTACTTGCCTTAGTTCCAGGGTTTACCCGGTCTCGTGGATTTAGTTTGACCTGAATTGTGTTCGTTGAGTCTTCGTTGGATATCGTTGGTCGAACCGACGTAAAATCTGTTCTTTGAAGGGCTGAAAATTATGTAGGTAAAAAAAGTTTCCATTTTAGATTTTGGTCGGGGTGGAGAGATTCGAACTCTCGACCTCTTCGTCCCGAACGAAGCGCGCTAACCGGGCTGCGCTACACCCCGACGAAAATGGACAGACAAAAATATAATTTTTTTTATTAATTAAAAAACAAATAACCTCGGAAAGGGGAGGATGTATGAAAAAAATAATCACTATTCTAATTCTTTTTGTATTTTTTGCCGCTCAATCGGTCGACGCTCAGCTTGCAAAAAACAGCTGGGCAGTAGGCGCGGGATTTGACTATCCGCGTTATGTTAATTCAAATATTACAGCCACAAGCGCAAACTACGGCGCTTATCTTTCGATTCAAAGGAATTTTACCGAACACGTCGGACTCCGTCTCTCGGGCGCATATCTTCACTTGGAAGGCGAATGGGGAGCGCCCGTTACCACTACAGTCAACAATACGATTGCGGGAAATTTGAACTTGCTCTATTATCTTGTGCCTTGCGAACCCGTATCTCCTTATCTGAATGTAGGCGGCGGAGTTGCTTATAGGATGCTTACAGATCAGGCGACCCCCGGTGTAGAAGACAATGCGGCAAGCGGAGTTTTCAATGCCGGATTAGGCGTCGAGTGGCATCTTGGGAATGATTTTAAATTGGTCACGGAAGGGAACTATAATCTTGTTGCCAATTCGGAATTCGACGGTGCATTGGGAGTGGGAGAAATTAACGGAAAAGATTCTTATATGACCGCCAAGATAGGGGTGCTCTATTACTTCAGCAAAGGAGAACCTTCCAAATATTGCAAACTTTATTCCGGATTGAGCGTTGAACAAAAAGCCGCTCCGATCGATTATGCGCGGATCGAAGAAATTGTTAAAAGGTATATTCCGAAAGAAGTGGTTAAAGAAGTAGTTGTTGAAAAACCCGTTAAAGAAGAAAAAAGATGGGTGCTCGTTGGCGTCAATTTTGAGTTCAACAGCGCAAAGTTGACTCCCGAATCGTACCCGATTTTATTCGACGCCGCCAAAACGCTTCTGTCGAACCCGGAATTAAAAGTCGAAATTCAAGGCTATACGGACAATATCGGCTCGGAACAGTATAACAAGAAATTGTCTCAAATGAGAGCCGAAGCGGTTATGAAGTATTTGATTGCAAAAGGCGTAAGCGCAGACAGACTGACAGCCGTGGGATACGGCGAGAGCAATTCGATTGCCGACAATAAAACCGCCGAGGGCAGAGCAGCCAACCGCAGAATTGAATTTAAAGTAAAATAATATCCGTTTCGAGGAGGGAAGTCCTTTGCGACTTCTCTCCTTTTATTTTATTTAAATTATTTTTAATTTCACTTTAAGAACAAGCGTATCGAAGAGGAATCGTGAACTATCGATATTGGCTCCTCAGTATATTATTATTTCTCGTAATAGCCCTCTATACCTTTGTCTCTTTTTACAGCGAAGAAAAAATTAACGTTATTCAAAATTCTTATTATCTTCAGAGAATACACGCCCGTCAAACTTCATTGTCTTTTAGTGAAATGTTCGATAACTGGAAGGGCATTTTAAATTATCTCGCCGCCGACAAGGACATAATTGAGATGAATAAACGAGGTAAGGAACATCTCCGATTTTTATATAAAAACTTACGCAAAGAATTAAAAAGCATAACGCGAGTCGGTCCTGACGGAAAAATCACATTTACAGTTCCTTATGAAAACGCAGCCGGGATGGATATTTCTTCGCAAGCGCATGTAAGGGAAATTTTTCAAAAGAAAAAGCCGGTT
The DNA here is from genome assembly GCF_049325435.1 of Melioribacter sp. Classification (NCBI taxonomy): domain Bacteria; kingdom Pseudomonadati; phylum Ignavibacteriota; class Ignavibacteria; order Ignavibacteriales; family Melioribacteraceae; genus Melioribacter; species Melioribacter sp. The sequence goes on from NZ_JBMOLD010000012.1 coordinate 74,295, forward strand.
ATAAGCGATGTATTCCTGGCGGTGCAGGGCTTCTACGCTATTGTTATCCACGTTCCCGTTTTCAAAAACGACAAGTTCGACGGAACAATTGCGCTCGTTTTGAATTTTGAAAAAATTGCCGAAAAGTTTGTCAGAGAGGTAACGATCGGAAAAAGCGGTTATGCGCTGCTAATAAGTCGTAACGGAACCGAACTTTATTGCCCCAGGCGGAAACATGTGGGCAATAACATAAAACTGACTATTCATGACGACCCGGATTTCGGGAATATGATTAAGCGTATGCTGGAGGGGAAAGAAGGAACTTCGCATTTTTATTATGACCATGCATCCGAATCGTATCGTAAAATGAGAGCCTTTTATATGCCGATTTATCTCGACGGCACATTCTGGTCTCTGGCTATCGTTACATCCGAGGAGGAATTGACGGAGGGACTTGCTAATTTCAGGAATAAACTGCTGATACTTATAAGCGCAATCTTTCTTGGCGCCGTATTGTTTTCTTACTATGCATTCAAATCATGGGGACTTGTCAAAGAGACCGAAAAAAGGAAAAAAGCCGAAGCGAGATTCCGAGCCTTACTCAGCAATTCCAACGATATTTTTATGCTCATTAATTCAGAAGGCGTCATACAGTATGTAAGTTCGGCGATCGAAATGCTGACAGGTTTCGAGCCCGGGGATATTGAAAATAAACCGTTCGATAAATTTATTCATCCGGAAGATCTTAAAAATGTGGTCGAAGTTTGGGATCAAGTGCTTCAGAATGAAAGAAGTCTTTTCAGGGTTGAATACCGGGCGTTGAAAAAAGACGGCGAGTATATGTGGCTCGAAGCGGTCGGCAGAAATTTCCTTTCCGAACAACATCTAAACGCAGTGGTGGTTAATATAAGAGACATTACCGAAAGAAGAATAAAAGACGAAGAAATTCGCCGGAAGAACGAAGAAATAACGCGGTTTATTTACAGCGTTTCGCATGACTTGAAGAGCCCAGTTGTTACTATTCGTACGTTTGTCGATTATATGAAAGAAAATCTGAAAAAGAACGACATAAAGAAACTGTCCGACGACCTTATTTATATCGACAAAGCTTCCGATAAAATGAGTAAATTGATTGAAGATTTGCTTGAACTTTCCCGATTAGGACGGATTTCTCACAAAACCGAAAGATTGACTTTGCAAGAAATTGTAAAAGATTCTCTTAACCTTCTCGCAGGTCAACTGAAAGATAAAAATATACGGATAGACGTAACGGACAAACCTGTAATCATCTATGGCGACGGGGACAAGTTAGTTGATGTATTTCGTAATCTGATCGAAAATTCAATCAAATTTACGAGCGATTGTGAGCAGGCTCACATTGAAGTCGGCGTCAAAGAGAATGACGAAATTATTATCTATATTAAGGATAACGGCAGTGGGATTGAACCCGAATATAAAAACAAACTGTTCGGACTGTTCGAAAAACTGCACACTAATTACGAAGGTACGGGACTGGGATTGACGATTGTGAAACGAATAATCGAAATACACGGCGGCAGAATCTGGATTGAATCCGAAGGACTGAATAAAGGAACCACTGTCTTTATTACACTTCCGAAAACCAAAATCGCGGGGGTGGTATGAAAAAAAGAAACGCGGTTATCCTGTTAATTGAAGACGATATTGCCCATGCGGAAATCGTCAAAAGAAGTCTTGAGGCTTCCGAATTCAAAATAGAGCTGATTCATCTCTTCGACGGAAAGGAAGGGCTCGATTTTATCTTCAAAGCGGGAAAATATTCCGCCAATAATATCCAGCCGGATATCATTCTGCTCGATATCCGCCTGCCGAGAATCAACGGTTTCGAATTCCTTCAAAAAATAAAGAACGACGAAGCATTTAAAGTTATTCCGGTTGTCATATTGTCCACATCTTCAAATCAGACCGATATCGACAGAGCTTTCGAACTCGGCGCCAACAGTTATCTTATTAAACCCCTCAGCTTCGACAGATACAAAGAAATGTTCGGTAACTTTACCGACTATTGGATCGGAGAAAATTTTTTCCCTCAGCTTCAAGTTTGAATTTTTTCGAAATTTTATTTGTTTTCTAAGTATATTTAAACAAAAATTCACGGGATTTATATGAAAATCAAAAAATTTATACCGTTTGCTCTTATTCTGATTTCCGTTATTGCCGTAAACGCATGCTGTTCGTGCAAAAATGCCGTTGCCAAAGGCGGCAAAGTGAAAGGATATATTACGGTTGTAGGCAACGAACCGTTCTCTAAACTTGCGATTAAAACCGACGATGATAATGTATATATCTTGAAGTGTAAACCGGCCGTGGAAAGAGAATTATGGGAAAAGCAGGGAGACTACTATCTGGTTACTTTCACAAAAACCGAAAAGGATACGAGAGCTCCCGTTTTAATAGTTGAAGAAATAACCCCTTTAAATAAGAATACAAAATAGGCAGCAATATGAAAAAATTAGTTCTCATTTTAACCGTATTATCGACAATCGGTATTTTCGGACAGACATCAATAAAATTAAATAAATCGGCGGAAAAGGGAATCGCGCAGGAAAAGAGCTATCCGGTAGACGCTCGGCCGTTTCTCGAAAAATTCAGCAAAGCAAACGGAATCGACCTCTCGAAAATAAAACCTGAAAAATCTCTCAAAAAATCCTCCGCGTGGGGATTTACAGTCGGTTCAAAACATACGTGGACGGCTTCGGACCTGACTACAACAAATGAATTTTATGACGTACCGTCTACTTGCCGAGCCGTGGGTGATAATTGCTACATTTTTGTTGAAGACGATCTGTGGAACAAAGATAAGGTCGACCAGAACGCAGTAAATGCGGTATTGAACGCTTTTGAAAAATCGACTCCCGCAAACCCGAATAAAGGAATTTATCAAACCGTAGTTGAGAATTTCGGCAACCCGCCCGATGTGGATCATGATCCGAGAATTATCATTTTAATTCTCGATATTAAGGACAGTTATAACGGTTCCGGAGGCTATGTTTCGGGATATTTTTTCTCTTATAATCAAGAAACAGACAAAAGCAAACCGGGATTTTCTCACAGCAATGCAGCCGAGATTTACTATCTCGACGGCGTTCAGAATAAACTGTTAACCGAAGCCGGACTTACGAACGCTATGAGCACCACCGCGCACGAGTTTCAGCATATGGTACATTTTAATTATATAGAAGAAGAAGAGACGTTCTTTGACGAAGCCTGGTCGCTAGCCGCCGAAGTGATTTGCGGTTACGAAATTTATAATCAAAATCTTTATGCTCAGGAACCCGATCATTATTTTCTCGATTGGCGCCGGAACGACAACACCGCCGTTTTGACCGACTACTCGAGAGCAGCCCGCTTTTCTCTCTATCTCTACGAACAGTACGGATCGTCGTTCTTCAGGGAATTTCTTAATAAAGGAGTAAAAGGTTTTAACGGGGTGACCTACACACTGGGTTCAATCGACAAATCGATTACTTTCTCAACGCTAATGGAAAACTGGTTTCTGGCTAATTTTATAAACGACAAGAGCGTAAATCCGAAGTGGGGCTATTCTTATCCCGGGCTGCCTAAAATGGCGGATACAAAATATTTCAATCCGAACGTGTCGGTTTCTTCCGCTTCGGTTTATAAATACGGAGTCGATTACATTACTTTTACCGGCGGCAGCAATTTGAACGTTAAATTTACGACAAACGAAAGCATACAGTTAAAAGCAATTAAAAGAACTTCCTCCGGCGGCGTCGAAGTCGAAAACGTTTCTTTCGGAACGGATTATTCGCTGCCTTCCTTCGGCTCCGATTATTCCGAAGTGACTTTTATGGTTTATATGGTTGACCAGAATATATCTGCTACTGAAAATACAAAGTTCAAATATACATTCAACGCAACCGGCGTATTCGATAACAAACCGATCGAAATTGCTTACGACAATACTGAACCTGTGGGTTTATATCCTTGGGATATAGGCGATTCAGTTGCTGTTGTATTTAAGGGAGTAGAAGGTGCAAAATTAGATTCAATTAGAGTGGCTTTAAGAACATTAAGCCCTTTGCAAGGTGGCGTATGGAATATTGCTAATAGCGCTAAATATTTACTAGGTAATAAATTAGCATCATTTGAAGCGGTTGGAAATTATTATGTAGAGGGCAATTATCCAGCAAAATGGCCTAACTGGGTTAAAGTTGACTTAAGTTCATATAATATTTCTGCTGATAAGGATTTTGTTGTATCTTTTGTAATTGATGGGGATTATCTGGGCACCAATAATCCTAATAATAAAAATGGGCCAAATAGAGTAATGCATACTTATCAACCTACTTCTCAAAGTAGGACATATACGATGAACGGCGATGCCAAAGGTTGGTACAATTTTTATGTTGACGATGTGGTGCCGCAGGACTCTTTTATTGTATATCTTATCCGCGCTTACGTAAGCTATAAAACAACCGGCAATAACGATGTAATCGAATTGCTGCCAACGAGTTACGCTCTCGATCAAAATTATCCCAATCCTTTTAATCCGTCTACAATTATAACATATACATTGCCCGAAATGAACAACGTGCAGATAAAAATATACGACGCGCTGGGCAGGGAAGTGAGGAGCTTACTAAACGAAGTTAAATCGGCTGGCAAACACAGCATTCTCTGGGACGGTATGGACAATTTCGGAAATCGTGTAAGCAGCGGTACGTACTTCTATCAAATTATCGCCGGCGATTTCGTCCAGACCAGAAAAATGGTGATGGTGAAGTAGTGTTAGGGATTAGGAGTTAGGGATTAGTTATCAGGGATTGGTGGTATTAATATAAGAGCCTGTCGATTTGCCGGCAGGCTCTTTCGTTTTTAAATGACTGATAAATCAGGTTATTTCATATTCCGATACTACCGCCTTCGCGCTTTTCTTTAACTTTTTCGGTTTGGGCAATTTACCGTTGTCGTTCCCGGAAATTTCCACTTCTATTTTGTTCTCTTCATTTTTGGCTTCGCGGTAAACGTAAATTTTATTTTGATAATTGCGCATTACAATTTTTTCTTCGTCGCGGTGGAGAATATAATCGGGCAGAACGGGAATTTTACCTCCGCCTCCCGGGGCGTCGATAACAAAATGAGGAATTGCCAATCCGCTTATATTGCCGCGCAGAGCGAACATAATTTCCAAACCTTTGTCGAGCGAAGTTCTGAAATGATTTGCCCCTCGGGTTTCGTCCGCCATAAAAAGGTAATAAGGTCTTACGCGTATTTTTAACAATTTAAGGAACAACTCTTTGAGCACTTGCGGATCGTCGTTAACGCCTTTCATCAATACAGCCTGATTGTTTACGGGAAATCCGGCGTCAACCAGCATTTGGCAGGCTTTAGTGCTCTCCGGCGTTATTTCCCACGGATGATTGAAATGCGTGTTAATGTATATCGGATGATATTTCTTCAACATTTCGACAAGTTTGGGCGTGATTCTGTGGGGCAAAACGCACGGCATTTTTGTGCCGATGCGGATTATTTCGATGTGAGGAATCTGGCGTATTCTTTTAATTATTTTTTCGAGCATTGTGTCGGTTAACATCAGCGGATCGCCGCCGGACATGATTACATCTCGAACTTCGGTATGTTCCTCCAGATATTTGAACGCCGATTCCAATTGCCGCATCGAAATCTTATCGGAGTTGCCCACTTTCCTTTTGCGCGTGCAAAAACGGCAGTACATCCCGCATTGGCTTGTCGTCAAAAACAATACTCTGTCGGGATAACGGTGAGTGATATTAGGCACGGGACTCATAGCGTCTTCCAGAAGCGGGTCTTCGTAGCCGTCCAGGTCTTCAAGCTCTTTGACGTCGGGGACGCATTGAAGCCAGATGGGGTCGCCGGGATAACGTATCAGGCTCAGATAATAAGGATTAATGCGCGCCTGAAAAAATTCGTCGAGTTCCTCGGCTACCTTTCTGTCGATATTGAATTTTTCAACGAGTTGGTCTACGGTGTGTATACTGTCCCTTATCATTTGCTGCCAGAGTTCCATATGTGTGCCCTTTATATTTATTTTTTTATATATTTTCCAAAGACGATAAGATTATCGTTCGGTTTGTAAAAATCTTTTATCTCGGCAACAATCGAATAATTATTCCTGAAATAAAAATTCCGCGTTTCGTTATAATTGTCCTGCGACGAAGTTTCGGCGAGTATCCATCTGCCGTTGTTGTTAATTGCGAACTCTTCGGCGTGGTCGAGCAATTTTTTCCCGATCCCTTTATTCTGGAATTTTTTGTCGACTACAATCCAGTAGAGATCGAACACTCCGTCAGTCAAAGGTCTGCGACCGATGCAATGATAGCCTGCAATTTCCGAGCCTTCCAGATAAACGAACACATTATAATTGTCGACTCCGTCTTTTTCCAGAGCTTCGTCTATCAATTCGACGGCAATCTTTTTTTCTTCTTTGCTGAAGTTTTTTGTGCCGTCGATAATTTCAACCAGTCGTTTCCTGTCGTCAGATTGCAGCTTGCGTATCATATTTAATCCTCTTTTCTGCAAGTTCGGCAATAGTAAGAATAACGTCTTGAAAACTTAAGCCGGCTGCATTGGCAGACCTTATGAATCCGGCGTCGGGCGATATATCGGGATTGGGATTGACTTCGATTACGTAGGGCACATTTCTTTTACTCAATCGAATGTCGACCCTAGCATAGTCCCTGCAGCCCAAAGCATTGAAAGCCGCTTCAGCAGCGATTTTAATCTTATCTTCAATATCTTCGGATAGTTTAGCCGGACATTCGGGCACGGTGTTATTGTAATAAACGCTGTCCGGCGACCATTTTGCTTCGTATGTTATAATCTTTGGTAAATTGTCCGGCAGCCCGTCGAATTTTATTTCCGACAAAGGCAGTATTCTCGATCCGAGAATTGCAACGTTGATTTCTCTTCCCTCGATATATTCTTCTATTAAAACTTCCTGTTTGTACGTATGAAAAAGATATTCCAGTTGATTGCGCAGGTCGGTAAAATTACGGACGACCGAATTTTCTGATATACCGATACTGGCGTCTTCTCGCGCAAGCTTTGTTATAACCGGAAACTTCAACGGAAATTTATCTTTGTCCGGATAAGAATTGAAACTTGCAATTATATATTTGGGAGTTCGAATGCCGTGAGACTGCAGGATTTGTTTCGTTCTGTTTTTGTTCAAACAATTTCCCAGACAAAGCGGAGTGTTGCCGGTATAGGAAATTTCAAAAAGATCGTATAAACCCGCTACGTAACTTTCATAGTTGGCGTTGCCTTCTACGGATTCGATAAGATTGAATACTACGTCCGGGGAAATATTTCTCAATTTGTCGATAAATTTTCTAATGTCCCTGTTGACCGATAGCGTTTCAACAGAAGAATATTTCTTAGCGAGCGTATCGCGTATATTCTCAATTTGCTCGACGATATTTTTTTCGGACAGGTCGATATCGTTCGAAGCTTCGGGCGAGCGTTTGCCCGTATAGTTTTCGTAGTAGCGAACCGGATCGTTGAAGCAAATCAATATCTTTCTGTAACTTTTCATATCAGGTTGTGCCTTTTAGCAGCGTGGTAGAGCACTTTGTTTATCATTTCGTTGTACGATAATCCTGCGGCTCGGGCGGCTTTGGGGTAACACGAATTGTCTTCGGGATTCGGCAAAACTCCGGGCAGCGGATTTACTTCTATAACGTTCGGCGTACTGTCCTTATCGAGACGAATGTCGATGCGCGCCCAGTCGCGGCATCTTAAAATTTTATATGTGTCGAGAGCGGTTTTTTCGATTTTGCTTTTGAGGACGTCGTCCAGCCGGGCGGGGCAACTAAAAATATCGAGAGGATTGTCGGGAGTATCGGCAATCCATTTTGCTTCGTATGAATAAATCGGTAAAAGATTTTCGGGCAGAGAAGCGTAATTGATTTCTACAATCGGCAACACTTCGACTTCTTTTCCATTGCCCATTATAGCAACCGTAAATTCGCGCCCGGGTAAAAATTCTTCTATCAATAAAGGCTGTTTGTATGTATCGAGCAGTTCGTCGAGCCTTGTTTGCAGTTCTTCAATATTGTTGACCAGCGACGAATTGAAAATTCCTTTGCTTGAACCTTCCGCTACTGGTTTTATGATAACCGGGAACGTGAGCGAAAAGTTTATAATGTCGTCGTGCGATTCGACGGTAATAAACCTGGCGTTAGGTATTCCGTAATAAGAAAGTATTTCTTTTGTTCTGGATTTGTCGAGACATGTAGTAAGAGTAAGGGGGTCGGAACCCGTATAAGGTATGCCGAGCAAATCGAGCATTGCGGGAATTTGAGCTTCGCGGCTTATGCCGTTAAAACCTTCCGATACGTTAAATACAATGTCCGGTTTCAAGATTCTGAATTTTTCGAAAGCTTCTTCGTTAGCTTCGATTAAATGTACTTCATGAAAAAGTTCGAGCGCTTCTTTGATGGCGTTAATTGTTTCGATTGTATCCCACTCAGCATATGTGTCGTTCATAGTCAGAGTGTCGTTGTTCTGAAAAGAGAAAGAAGCGCCTTCGGAAGCGTTGGTTACATCCGGTTTTATATTATATGTTAATGCTAATTTAAGTCTTCTATTTAATAAAAAAGAACTAATAGGAAATCCTTTTTATTTTTTTGTTACCAATATACTGATTTAAAATTTTTTTGCAAGAATTATAAAAAAATAATTAACCTATTTGTGATAACGAAATGTGTTTTGAATAAGTTTCTTTTAATACTTCTTTTATAACCGCGTGTTCTTTCTCTTTTAAATGCATGTCGGTTTTAACGATATTAAAAGCCGCGGAGCGTGCAGAGTAAAGAATATCAACGTCTTCAGCTATGTCGGCGTGTTTGAATTCGGGCAGACCGCTTTGCTTTGTTCCGAACAGATCTCCGGGTCCTCTCAATTTTAAATCTATTTCCGACAGTTCGAAACCGTTATTGGTTTTAGTCATTGCGTTCAAACGTATGAGAGTTTTGTGCTTTTCAATTTGAGTAGGCGAAAGATAATCGAAGTTATAATCGAATTGATTGACCTTAACCGCAAATTCGTCTTTGGTTATTAAAATACAATAAGCTTGTTTGTCGCTTCGTCCTACCCTACCTCTCAGTTGATGCAATTGCGACAGTCCGAATCTGAAAGCGTCGTTGATAACGATTATATTAGCGTCGGGAATATCGATGCCAACCTCGATTACGGTTGTCGATATTAACACGTCGAACTCTTTACGCGCAAAGCTGAGCATCACTTCTTCTTTTTCCTGCCATTTCATTCTGCCGTGAATCAAAGCGACTCGCAAGTCATTCAAGTGTTCTTTTTTGATGAGTTCGTATTGCGCAATTGCGGCTTTAAGGTCGAGCTTTTCGGAATCTTCTATAAGGGGATAGACAAGAAACGCCTGGTAGCCTTCCTTGACTTTTTGTCTTATAAAATTGTAAATGTCTATTAATTTGCTTTCGCCCCGCAAAACGGTTTTTACGGGTTTTCTGTTTGCCGGCATCTCGTCAATTACTGAAACGTCGAGGTCGCCGTAAAGAGTCATTGAGAGAGTGCGGGGAATCGGCGTGGCTGTCATTATCAGTATATCCGGATTTAATCCTTTGTTTATCAACTGCGAACGCTGCAGGACTCCGAATCGGTGCTGTTCGTCTATGACTACAAGACCAAGCTTATCGAACTCGACGTTATCCTCAATAATGGCATGCGTGCCAATTATAATTTTTGCCTTCCCCGATTTAATGTCGTCGAGAAATCTTTCCCGTTCTTTTTTCTTTTGCCCGCCTATTAATAAAGCAACTTCTATACCGAGGGGTTTAAGCAATCCAGAAATTTTTTTATAATGCTGGTCGGCAAGTATTTCTGTGGGAGCCATCAATGCCGCCTGATAACCGCTTCCCGCCGCAATAAGCATGGATATTAACGCTACTACTGTTTTTCCGCTGCCCACGTCGCCTTGCAGCAAACGGTTCATCGGACGGTCGCTCTCCATATCTAAACGAATTTCATGCAGAACCTTCAACTGCGCCTGCGTAAGTTCAAAGGGGAGAAGCTTCAAAAAGTTTTTAAGCAATTCCGTATTGGTTTTGTATAAGTTGGTTTTTTTTTGAATTTTTAATTGTTGTTTTCTGAGAGCGACTAATATTTCAAAATAGAATAGCTCTTCGAATTTGAATCTGTAGCGGGCGCGCTCCAGATTCTCGAGCGATTCAGGGAAGTGAATATTCTTAAGAGCCAGATTCAACGGCAATAGATCGTAATCTTTTATTATATTTTGGGGAAGAGTTTCTTTTACGGAATCTGCAAAGTCGGATACAGCTTGCGCTACAATTCTGCGCAGTCCCAGATCGCCTAAATTAATCGACCTCAATTCTTTTGGAATTCTGTAGAAGGGAATTATTTTACCGGTGTTTAAGAAATCGTTCGACTCTTTGTCGCTTATGCGGTCGAAATCCGGATGCACAAATTGCAGATGTCCGTATTTTGTTATTGTGGGCTTGGCGGAAATTGCAAAATAATTTCCCGGATTAAAAACGTCTTTGAAATAAGGAATGCCCTGGAACCAAACGCATTCGAATGAGCCCGTGTTATCGCTGAAAAATACTTTCAGCAATTGCTTCTTTCCGTATCGTATTATTTCCTTGTCGGTAACTCTGCCAATAACCGTTACTTCGCCTTCGTAGCCGTTCCTGAGATGTTGAACGGCTTTGACGGTCGAAAGAATTGTAGAACGATCTAAATGCTTCGAAGGGAAATAAAAGAGCAGGTCTTTAATTTTTTCGATGCCGATTTTGGAAAAAGCTTTGGCTCTTTTGGGACCGACAAATTTCAAATACTGAATCGATGCGTTTAAGTCCATCTCTTCAAAAATTTTTGGGTCAAGATAATAAAAAAGGGGAAAGAAATGAATTGTTATTCGGACTCGGGTTTCATATCCCGCGTCATTAATTCATACGTAATTTTAACCGGGTCCCGTTCTTCGAATAAAATTTTGTAAACTGCGGAGCAAATCGGGGTTTCGATCTCGTGATCCTGCGATAGCTTATGGACCGCTTTACTCGTTTCTACTCCTTCGGCAACCATATTCATCGACTTGAGAATATCTTTTAATTTTTTGCCTCTGCCTATTTGTTCTCCCACGTATCTGTTGCGACTGTGCCGGCTCATACACGTTACTATCAAATCGCCCATTCCTGACAATCCGGAAAAAGTTTCGGGACGCGCGCCCAGCGCCATACCGAGTCTCGATATTTCGGCAATGCCTCTCGTCATTATGGCTGCTTTTGTATTGTCTCCGAAATTCGCGCCGTCTACAATTCCTGCGCCGATTGCAATAACGTTCTTCAGGGCTCCTCCGTATTCGACGCCCAGTATATCGGTAGTGGAATAGACGCGGAAATAAGACGTAATAAAAGCCGCTTGAATTTCTTTGGCAGTTAATTCGTCGCTCGACGCAGCGACGACCGCGGTCGGTATCTTCCGGCTTACTTCCTCTGCGTGACTCGGTCCGGAAAGAACGCCTACTTGCGAAGGAGAAATGTTTTTTAATTCATCCTGAATAATTTGAGAAACAGTCATCAGCGTATCGCGTTCGATTCCTTTAGAAACGCTAATGAATGTGGTATCTGAAAAATCGTGTTTTTTTATTTGCGAGAGCACGCTGCGTATATACTGCGTAGGGATGGCGATAACAATCATATGCTGATGATCGCATGCTTCTTCGAGCGCATGCGTTATCCGTATTTCTTTCGGGATCCTTACGCCGGGAAGATATAATTTGTTTTCGCGTGACTTGGATAAAGTCTTGGCGTAGCTTTTTTTGTATTCCCAGAGAGTAACTTCATGTCCGTTAAAATAGAGAAGGATAGCCAGGGTGGTACCCCAGCCTCCGGCTCCTAATACTGAAATTCGCATTTATTTCTTTCCGAAAGAAATTTTGTTTTCGTTTCCTTTGAGAAGTCTGTCGATGTTTTTACGGTGAGTGTAAATAACAAGCAATGCCAAAACAATGGCAAAAGGAAGAATGACGCCATAACCGGCAATGTGTACGCCGAATAAATTTTCGCGAACAAAAAGGATAACCGGCACAGAAACGGCAGCTGTTAAAGAACCGAGTGAAATATAACGCGAGAAATATACGACGACTAAAAATATGCCGATAGCAACGAGCATGTCGACCGTAATAATGGTCATCAGAAAACCGAGCGCCGTAGCAATTCCTTTGCCGCCTTTAAATCCGGCAAAGACCGTCCATATGTGACCGATAACAGCAGCCACCCCGCAAAGTATCTGTACCAGCGTGAAATCGTCGAAGGGCGTAATGTTGTTGAACGGAATATTATCCAGATAGAGGCGCGCCACTACTATAACTGCTACTGCCCCTTTTAGAGCGTCGAGCAAAATAGTTGATACTCCCCATTTCCAGCCGAGCACTCTGAAGACATTTGTACCGCCTGCATTTCCGCTTCCGTATTGGCGGATGTCTATTCCTTTTACGAGTTTGCTTATTATTATACTTGTGGGTATGGAACCTACAAGATATGAGAGAATGATTACGAATAATAAGTTAAGCATAATTACATCTGATTTATTTATTACACAATTTTATACAATTTTTAAACAAAATAAAAGCTATAAATGTTCACCGGTTTTGAGCAACTGTTCAAAGAGTTTTATGTCGTCGCCGGTGGTTATTTTGAAATTAAGCGAAGATCCTTCCACAATCTTTACTTTATTGCCGTTCCTGTGAAACAGCATCGATTCGTCTGTGCCGAGGAAATTCTCGGTTTCGGCTCTTTTAAAAGCCTCCTTAAAAATTCCGTATCTGGCTCCCTGAGGCGTCTGGGCATAATAATATTTTGACCTGTCGGCGTAAGAGTCTACGAATTCGCCGCCTTTTATCAAAGTATCTTTAGCTTTGACAGCCGTTACGAAGCAACCGAACTCTTTAGCCGCATTTACCGAAGAAGTTAAAATTACCTCGCTAACAAGCGGTCGCACCGCGTCATGAACAATGACTATATCGTCGTCGGACGCGTCGTCAATCGAAAGCAATGCATTATAAACCGAATATTGCCTTTCGGTTCCTCCGGGGATTATATCGTTCAGTTTGTCGAATCCGTATTTATTTCTTATTTCTTTCAATTTGCCGATATAATCTTTATGCGCAGCGACTATTATTTTATTTATTATCGATGATTTTTGGAATTTTTCAAGAGTATATGCAATTATCTCTTTGCCGTTGACTCGTATAAATTGTTTGGGAACGGGCGCGTTTATCCGCGTGCCTGTTCCGCCTGCCGGTATAATCGCATAGACTTTCATAATTACAGAATCAACATTGCGTCGCCGTAGCTGAGGAAGCGGTAACCTTCTTTCAATGCTTTTTTATACGCTTTCATAGTGAAGTCGTAACCTGCAAATGCTGCGACCAACATCATTAATGTCGATTCCGGCGCATGGAAATTTGTTATCAATTTTTTGGTGATTTTGAAATCGTACGGCGGAAAGATAAATTTGTCCGTCCAGCCGCGGTTCGGTTTCGAAAAACCTTCGGCGGTAACGCTGCTTTCCAATGCGCGGCAGGTGCTGGTGCCGACTACAAACACATTCTTTTTGCTTTTGAGGGCTTTATTGATAGTCTCTGCAGTTTCTTCCGGTATTTCATAGTATTCCGAATCCATTCGGTGTTTGGTCAAGTCTTCGACTTCTACGGGTCTGAATGTGCCGAGTCCGATGTGGAGTATAACGGGAACGAATTTAATCCCTTTCTTTTCGATTTTTTTAACGAGTTGAGGAGTAAAATGAAGACCTGCTGTTGGAGCGGCAACGGAGCCGTCGATTTCGGCAAAGATAGTCTGATAATTTTCGCGGTCTTCCGGAACCGGTTCGCGCTTGATGTATGGCGGAAGCGGCGTGTTGCCGATTTCCTCGATAGCTTTGAAAATATCGCCGGCGTCTTCGTTGAATCTGACCGTTCTACCGCGCGAAGTCGTATTATCGATTACTTCGCACCACAGGTTGTCGTTAAAATAAATTCTGTTGCCTATTCTTACTTTTCTTGCCGGGTCGACTATAACATCCCATATGTTTTCTTCTTTGTTAAGCTCGCGCAGAACGAACACTTCTATCTTGGCATTGGTTCTTTCTTTCTTTCCGATAAGACGCGCTTGCATTACTTTGGTTTTGTTAATTACAACCACGTCGCCTTTGTCCATATAATCGATAATGTCGGAAAATACTTTGTGCTCAATTTCTTCGGTGGCTCGGTTTAGCACCATTAATTTAGCCGCGTCTCGCGGAGTGACCGGGAATTTGGCAATAGCAGTCTTGGGCAAATTGTATTTGAAATCCGATAGCTTCATTAGTTCCTCATCTCCTTGTTGTCTAAATAAATATTTCGGGCTGCCTTAACAAAGGCAGCCCGGGAATTCAATCCATATTATTTTTTCTTATTGCTTGTTTTTGCAGCTTTTTTCTTGGCAGCGGGTTTGGCGGATTTTGCTTCTTTAATAGCCGCCTGAGCCGCAGCCAGACGCGCAATCGGCACGCGGAAAGGCGAGCAGCTTACATAATCGAGACCGATATTGTGGCAGAATACGACGGATTTGGGTTCGCCGCCGTGTTCGCCGCATATACCGATTTTAAGATCGGGTCTGGTTGCGCGTCCTTTCGCTACGCCGATTTTCATCAGTTCGCCGACGCCTTCCTGATCGATCGACTGGAACGGATCTTCGGGAAGAATTTTCTTTTCGAGATAATCGGGGAGGAATCCGCCGATATCGTCGCGCGAAAATCCGAAGCCCATCTGAGTCAGGTCGTTTGTGCCGAACGAGAAGAATTGCGCGTATTCGGCAATCTTATTGGCTGTCAATGCGGCGCGAGGAATTTCGATCATTGTGCCAGTAAGGTGCGGAATCTTTTTAAGACCGAATTTTTCACATACTTCTTTGTGAACTCGAACAACGATATCGTACTGATGTTTCAGTTCGTTTACGTGACTTACAACGGGAATCATGATTTCAGGGAAGGGTTTTTTGCCTTCTTTTATTAATTCCGCTGCGGCTTCGAAAATTGCTCTTACCTGCATTTCTGTCACTTCGGGGAACGTGATACCCAAACGTACGCCGCGATGTCCCATCATCGGGTTGTTTTCATGAAGCGATTCTGCGCGTTCGTTTAATTCTTCGAGCGTAATGCCGAGGCTTTTTGCGAGTTTTTCTCTTTCTTCCTGGCTATGGGGTACGAACTCGTGTAACGGCGGATCGAGAGTTCTGATTGTTACGCCGTATTTGTCCATAGCTTCGAGAGTGCCTTTTATGTCGGCTTTCACGTACGGGAATAATTCGTCGAGAGCCTTTCTTCTTTCATCTTCTGTCTTCGATACAATCATTTTACGCAGTTTGGACAAAGGCTCTTCGGAATTTTTACCGTAGAACATATGCTCGGTTCTGAAAAGACCGATGCCTTCGGCGCCGAAGGATCTTGCTTTGGAAGCGTCTTCAGGAGTGTCTGCGTTCGTTCTGATTTTGAGTCTTCTGAACTGGTCGCATAATTTCATTAATTTCTGGAAGTACGGATTTTCCTCGGCGGCTTTAATCATCGGCAATTCGCCGAGATATACGACGCCTTTGGTTCCGTTGAGCGTAATCCAATCGCCTTCCTTGAGTGTGTAACCGTTGGTGGTCATTGTTTTGTCTTTGAAATTGATTTTGATCGAACCGGCGCCAACGATACAGCATTTGCCCCAGCCGCGCGCTACGAGAGCTGCGTGGGAAGTCATACCGCCTCTTGCAGTAAGGATGGCTTCGGCGGCGCGCATGCCTTCGATATCTTCAGGATTGGTTTCTTCGCGCACGAGAATAACTCGTTTGCCGGCTTTTGCCCATTTAACCGCCTCTTCGGAACTGAATACAATTTGTCCGCTCGCTCCGCCGGGGCCTGCAGGCAATCCTTTTGCCACCATCGTAGCGGTTGTTTCAGCTTTCGGATCGATAATCGGGTGAAGCAGTTCGTCCAATTGCGCCGGATTAACGCGTAATATTGCTTCTTCTTTTGTAATTAATTTTTCCTGCAACATATCGAGCGCCATTTTAACAGCGGCAGGTCCGTTGCGTTTACCTACGCGGCACTGAAGCATATAAAGTTTACCTTCCTGAATCGTGAACTCGATGTCGAGCATGTCGCGGTAATGTTTTTCGAGCATCTTTTGATAGCCGAGCAGTTCTTTGTAAACTTTCGGCATTGCTGTTTCTAGCGAAGGAAGGTGTTTGGTGTGCTCGGATTTTCCGATTTCGTTGATCGGGTTCGGAGTTCTGATACCCGCTACAACGTCTTCGCCCTGAGCGTTAGGCAACCATTCTCCGTAGAAATATTTTTCGCCGGTAGCGGGGTTGCGCGTGAATGCAACGCCTGTAGCCGATGTGTCGCCCATATTTCCGAAAACCATCGACTGAACGTTGACTGCCGTGCCCCAATCGTCGGGAATACCTTCGAAGCGACGGTATGAAATAGCGCGCTTACCCATCCAGCTCTGGAATACTGCGGCGATTGCGCCCCACAATTGTTCCATCGGATCTTCGGGGAAAGGTTTACCGAGCACTTCCTGAACTTTTGCTTTGTAGATTTCAATAAGTTCTTTCAAATCGTCTGCAGTCAGATCGACGTCGCTTTGATAGCCTTTGGCTTCTTTCATTTTTTCGAGTTCGGCTTCGAGCTGTTGGCGAACGCCTTTGCCTTCTTCGGGTTCGATACCGGCTGCTTTTTCCATAACAACGTCGGAATACATCTGAATCAAACGGCGATGCGAATCGTAAACAAAGCGCGGATTGTTCGTCTTTTTAATCAATCCTTCGCGGGTTTCATTGTTCAAACCGACATTCAGGATCGTTTCCATCATACCGGGCATCGAAGCTCTTGCGCCCGAACGTACGGAAACCAATAACGGATTGTCTTTGTCGCCGAATTTAGCGCCCATTTCGTTCTCAACTTTTTTGAGCGCGTCGAGAACTTGTTGCTTGAGTTCTTTCGGATATTTTTTGTTGTTTTTGTAATAAGCGGTGCACACTTCTGTCGTGATTGTAAAGCCTGCCGGAACGGGCAATCCGATGTTAACCATTTCCGCAAGGTTTGCTCCTTTACCGCCCAGAAGCTCCTTCATGTCTGCTTTTCCTTCGGCTTTCTTACCGCCAAAGAAATAAACATACTTGGGGGTTTTGCGTTTTGTTTGTGACTTACTTTTAGCCATTAGTTACCTCCAATTAGTTTTTGTGAGTGGGATTATATTTTATTTTGCTAATTATCATATCGTCGAATTTCTCGGAGTCTTCTATTTTTAATGAAATTTTCAGATAGAAAATATCGATGTCGTCCAGTTCCTTCGAATATTTTGTCAATTTTACGGCGTCTTTCTGGGTAGTGAGCACCGAGTAAGCGTTTGTATCGTAAAATTGCTTGCGTATTGCCTGCACTTCCTTCAAAGTATAGTTTTTGTGGTCGGGAAAAAGCATTTTATTTGTAAAGTCGATTTCGTTTTTTTCCAGTACGTTCAAAAAAGAATGAGGCTTGGCAACGCCGCACACAATCAAACTTTTCTGTCCCTTAAAATCTTCGAACGAATATTTTTTATGCGTTTTTACGTCGTAAATTCCTTCCACTTCATAATAAGCCCGGAAGACGGGTTTGTTTTCAAAATGATGTTTGAGCGATTCGGGCAGGCTGTAGTCGTCGAGAAATTTACGATTTAATATTATCAGGTCGGCACGTTTAAGCGAATCGAAAGGCTCGCGCATATTGCCGAGCGGAAGAAGCCGCTGTTCTTTATTCCCGGTTTTATTAAGGAATCGCTGGTCGATAATTACAATGTCGATATCTCTGTGAATCCACCTGTGTTGAAAAGCGTCGTCGAGTATTATGGCTTCGATATCCGTTTCTTCGAGCATCCGTTTGCAGCCGTCGACCCTGTTTTCGGAAACCGCAGTCGGAAGACTCGTTTCGGTCGAAACAAAATACATCTCGTCGCCGCAGTCGTCAACGGTTGAATAGATTTTTTTGCCGTCGGAGACAAGCAGATAGCCGCTTGTTTTACGTCGGTAGCCCCGGCTCAAAATACCCGCTCGTATTCCGTTTCTTTTCATCAGTTCGGCGAGATATAAAACCGCGGGCGTTTTGCCCGAACCTCCAACGGTTATGTTTCCTACAGAAATCACCTTTGCATTAACTCTTTCTGTTTTAAATATTCCTTTGTCGAAAAGATAATTTCTAAATTTAATTGCCAGAAAATAGAAAGCGACCAAAGGCGCCGATATAATTCTTAAAACATCAATCAATTCTTTCCGCTTCCTCTTGAAGTTTGTTCAAATAAATTTCGCTTTTGCCAATCAATTCCGAAGTGGCGTCGTAGTCGAGTTCTTTGTCGATATAAATCGGTTCCGAATATTTAACGTTAATTTTTGAAAAGGGAAGCGGGAATTCGAATTTATCCCAGCTGTTCAGACAAATTTTATTTTTTACGTACATACCCGCAAGAATCAAAGGCGCTCCTGCTTTTTTAGCCGCAATTACCGCTCCGGCTTTCATCTTATGCCGCGGTCCACGCGGTCCGTCCGGAGTTATTACCAATGTATGCTTTTCTTTCAAAAGGGAAATCATCTCTTCTAAAGCTTCCTTTCCTCCTACGTGACTCGAGCCGCGGACGACTTTATAACCCCATTTGCTGAGGATATGGTATAAAACTTCGCCGTCCTTACTTTTGCTTACAAGAGCCGCGCTGTTGAAATCTTTGTGCAAATACCATCCCGGTACCATCGAACCGTGCCAGAAAGCGACTACAAAATTTTCACCTTTATCAATCATTTCGTCCAAATAGTTCCCGTTTATTCTTTTTATTCTGTAAGTCTTTACCAAAATATTTATAATAAAATATCCCGCTCTAATGCCCAAAAAACGGGCTATATTTTTTTGAATATCGCTAAGCTTCATTAAGTTTACTATATATTATTTCCGCGGCTTTGCGGGAGGCGCCCGCATTGCCGAGCATCGATTTTATTTTACTCAATTTGTTTTTTATTTCTTTATACTTTTCAGGGTTATTGAGAATCCCGTCGGCGACCTCAATAATCTTTTCTTCGTTAAGATCCTTTTGAATCAATTCCTCAACCACGGTTTCTCCCAGTAATATATTGGGCATAGCAATATGATCGAGCCGTACAAATATACGACCCAATAAATAAGTAATTATGTTTGTGGAATAAACAACCACGAATGGTAGTCCGAGCAATGCGGCTTCCAATGTGGACGTTCCCGATTTTACGATACCGAAACGTGAATACCTGAAAAGCTCGTATGTATGTCCTTTAATAATCTTAAAATTAGAGTTGTCGGAATTCCCGTAAATGGAAGCATCGATATTATCCGCGCATGCGACGACGATTTGCAGATTGTTTTCGTTAGCAATCCTTTCGGCTGCGGGCAGAATAACAGGAAAGATTTTTTCGATTTCATGCCGTCTGCTGCCCGGCAGCAAGACTAAAATTTCTTTATTCGTATCCAGCCGGAATTTATTAAAGAATTCTTCTTTCGGCATGAATTCATAATTTTCTACTTTTTCGATTAGGGGATGACCTACAAAGCTGACGTCGACATTATTGTCTTTGTACAATTTTTCTTCGAAAGGGAAGACGACAATCATTTTGTCGATTATCTTTTTGATTTTCCTGATCCTTTTTTTGCCCCACGCCCACACTTGAGGCGATATATAATAGAAATTCTTCAAGCCCAGTTTTTTGAATTTATGCGCGATTCTGAGATTGAATCCCGGATAATCGATTAAAACGGCGTTTTGTATTTTATATTTTTTTACCGTATCTATCAATTGGCTGCGCACTTTCCTAATAAACGGCAGATGACGAATGATTTCCGTTACTCCTAAAAACGCCATTCGATTTATATGAACAAGAGGTCTCAGACCGGCGGCAATCATACGGTCTCCGCCGACCCCGTAAAATTCGATTTCCGGGTCGATTTTTTTAAGTTGTTGTATTAACTCCGCTCCGTGCAAATCGCCCGAAGCTTCGCCTGCAATGATCATTATTTTTTTGTTCAATTTGTAACCAAATAAAGTATTATTAACAATAATACAGTAACGGAAATTGCCTGGAGAGTGCGTCTTTCGGATTTAAGTCCGGCTTTTAAATTAAATTCCGGTTGGGGGAGTCCGGGGTTTTTATATTTGGAAAATGTCGGTATCCATCTGGGTACTTCATTGCAATAATCTTCGTAGGATTGACCGAATTTTTTTCTTAAATAGTTTTCTTCTTCTTTTATTATTACTCTGTACTGCCATATAAAGAATGCAAGCGCGGCAACCAGTAAAAACGGATAGAGAGCCATCGACATAACGCCGATGCCGGTATAAATTAATAGATTGCCGAAATAGAGAGGATTACGTACGTGAGCGAATGCGCCCGAAACTACGAGATAAGTTCCCCCTACGCCTCCCGTAGTGCGCGTTTCGCTGCCTGCGTACGACACTCCCCAGAGTCTGAAAAATTCTCCGACCAAAACAATTATAAACCCGACAATCAGGCTTGCCGGAGTGGCTTCCTGAAAAATCAGCATCAGCAATAGAAAGGGCAATGGAGTATAACTTCTGTACTTGAAAATCTTAGTTGCAAAGTTGCTCATGATTATCCTTGTATGTAAACTTCTTTTCTTTTGAGTTGAGCCTGGAAACGCTTTTTCAGGCGCTTTCTGGCGGCTAATTCGTTTAATTTATTTATTACATCGATAAAGTTTTCGAACGGGAAATAAGTTATCCTGTTGATTTCGCAGTAGCGCAAGAGCGAACCTTTTGCAAAGATAAAATCGCAATATTGAGCCGGGCATAAATCGGAATAGCCGTCTCCGATATAAACGGTATAATCTTCGTCGTCGGAATAATTAATTATATGATTCCTTTTGCAATTTGCGCAGCGGTCGCACTCTTCGTCCGTATAAGGAAATTCCGGATAAAAACCGCCGTTATCGTCGAACACAAGTTTGTTCGAAAAACGCTCGACAAAAGACAAACCATTCCTATTCAAAATCCTGTCGATGTAGTAGTCGAGTCCGTCGCTTACTATTCTGATTTCATGTTTATCTGCCTTGCAGAAGTCGACGAAAGTTTTGAACGATTCGTCGATTTCCTGCGAATCGATGAAACGATCGAATTCGTTTTTGTCGATCTTTTCGATAGTGCGGCAAAGAAGGCGCCACGACTCTCGGGAATTGATTTTCCGATCGATCCAATCCTGCACTATTTCCTTGGCTTTTTCGGCGTCTCCGAATTGAAGGAATAAAATTTCTCCTACGTCTTTTTTGGTTATTGTGCCGTCGAAGTCGACAAATATTTTGAATGTCTTATTCGTGTTCATCAGCTTTGCGTCTCCGGAATTTCTTCGAATCTCACGCCGACGAGTTTCGATATTCCTTCTTCCTGCATCGTTACGCCGTACATGGTTTCGGCGGCTTCCATAGTTCTTTTGTTATGAGTTACTATTATAAATTGCGTATCCCTGCTGAATTCTTTTAAGAGTCTGGTAAACCGGTCGATATTGGCGTCGTCGAGCGGCGCGTCCACTTCGTCGAGAATACAAAAAGGAGAAGGTTTAACGAGATAAATTGCGAAGAGGAGGGCCGTGGCCGTAAGAGTCTTTTCGCCTCCCGAAAGCAATTCAATCGAAGTCGGACGTTTACCTTTCGGTTTAGCCATTATTTCTATTTTTGCTTCGAGCGGATCGACGCCTTCTTCGAGTTTGAGATCGGCTTCGTCGCCCGGATTGAAAAGCGTTTGGAAAATCGTTCTGAAATTCTCCCTTATTTTTTCGAATGTATCGAGAAACAGGTTCTGCGCCGTGTCGTTTATTTCATTGATCGTATTGATTAGATCTTTTTCCGACTCGATTAAATCGTCTCTTTGTTTATGGAGAAAATCGAGCCGCTTCTTTTCTTCTTCATACTCGGAATACGCCAGCAAATTGACCGGGCCGAGATTCTTCAGCTTATCCTTGAGGTCGTGAACTTCCTTCGATACCTCGTCGAAGTTAAATTCATGGAGGTCTTCGAATTCTTTCAGCTCGAGTTCAATACTGTAATTTTCGCGGATATGCTCTTTAAGAGCGTCTATTTTATAGTTGATTTCGCTTTCTTTTATGTCAAAGGAGTGAATAGCGTCTGAAAGTTCCTGCCGTTTATTCCGTAAATCGCGCAATTGATTTTCATAAGAAGAAGCTTCGTCTTTGATTTTTTTCAGTTCTTCGGCAATTTTGTTCTCTTCTTCTTTTACAGCATTTCGCTCTCCTTCGAGAAGGTCGAGTTCCGAAATCAAATCTTCGATGCGAGCTTTGAGTTCTTCGGTTTCAATTTCGTTCTCTTTAATCGAAGCTTCTCTTTTCTCGATTCCTTTGGCGGCGTTGATAATATCGTTTTCGTAACGTTCGATAACGGATTTCGTGTTGTTAATTTCGCCTCGCAGCCGTTCAAGTTCGAGTTTCTTGTCGTTGAAAGATTTTGTTAGCTGATTATATCTGTTTTCAAACTCTTTTAAGCTGGCTTCGAATTCGGAAATTTGAGATTCGATCTTTTCTTTAGCAGAATATAATTCCTCCAGCGAGTTATTGGTTTCGGAAATTTGCGACTGGAGCATATTCGACTTTTCAGCCAGTTCGGAAATCTCGTGCCGGGAATTTTCTATTTCTTCGTCGGCTTTTTTCTTCTCGAATTCGAGCTGAGAAATTTGTTTGTCGATATTCAACAAATCGTTCGAGATAAGGCGTTCTCTCTCGGAAAGATGTTTTAAGTCGATATCGGAAATGAGCGATTCTACATTCTCGATTTTTTTCTTAATTTCTTCGAGTTCTTTTTCGTGCGAAGGCAGTTGCTCTCTAAGATTTTCGAGCAATTTGCGTCTGCCGAAGAGAGTTTCGTCTTCTTTGGGAAGCGAGCCAGCTTCGACAATGCCGTTGGGAAGTATAATGTCGCCTTCGAGAGTGGCCAATCCGAAGTCCGGATAAGCGTCATGGAGACGCAATCCGGCGTCGAGATCTTTAACAATCCCGATATTATTGAGTACCTGAATGAAATACGGTTCCCATTTTTTATCCGTTTCGACAAATTGGGCAGCCCATCCGAGAAAGCCGTCTTCCTTTTCTATTTTTTTCGCGCGTCTTTTCTGAACGAAATTATTGAGCTTTCCAATTAGCGAATTGTTGTTTGAATTGTTTTTCAACAGATAAAATGAAGCTTTTCCGAGCTGGTTGGTTTTTAGGTATTCGACGGCTTTAACAAGTTCGTCGGCGCTTTCAATCAAGAGATTGTTGAGAACCGATTTCAAAGCCGCTTCGAGAGCAAACCGGAATTCTTCTTTGGTATTGCCCACGTCGGCAAAAAGGAGTTTCTCTTTAGCGCTCCATTCGTCGTTTTCAATCAGAATTTTTGAGCCTTTCGAAAGCCCCTCGAGATTTGTAATAAGAGTTTGTATAAAATCGATTTTTTCTTTCAGCGAAACGAGCAAAGTTTTCTTTTCAATTTCGGATTCCTTGAGCGCATTGAGTTGGGTCTCGAGGTCGGCTTTTTCTTTCTGGCGAATTGTAAGCTCAAGACCGGCTTGGTTTAATTTTTTCTCTGCCTCTTCTTTCTCGTTGTTGAGTTCTTCGATGAATCCGACAGTTTTGGCAATTTTATTCGTAATATCCTGAATTTTAGAATTCAGCCGTTCAATATTGGCAGTGTGGTTATCGAGCTCTTTTTTGAGAGCGGCAACATAGTTCTCCTTGTCCGAAATTTCCCGGAGAATTGTAAATCTTTTTTCCTGCAGTTCCTTTAATTCTTTTCTTTTGGTCTCGAGTTCCGAGCGTTTCTCTTCGATCGTTTTTTCGGCGTTGTTGAGTTCGTCGGCTCCAATTTCCAGCTCCGACTCGATTTTTCCCAATTTTTCGCGGGCTTCTTCTTTTGAAAGTTCCGTATCTTCGATCAAATTACGGAACTCGTCAATTTCGTTTACCAGTCGATCGTGATTGGAAGAGAGGGAATTAAGGCGTTCCTGCGAAACGGACAAGCTTTTTTGATTGTTGTGAATCGAATCCGTTATTTCGGAAATTTCTTTTCTTTTTTTCTGAAGTTCGGAATCGACCTCGTTAATTTTATTTCTGTAAGCAATTAATTGATTTTCGATTTCGCGAATTTGTCTGTCGATTTCGTCTTTTTGAATCTTAAAGGTTTCTATTTCCGAACGGAGCTTGTTTTTCTTTTCATAGTAAAGAGCAAACTCGCGTTCGGCAAGGTCGAGTTCTTTATCTCTGAGAACAGACTGAATTTGTGTGTACTGATTTGCCCGTTTAGCCTGACGTTCGAGCGAACGAACCGTTTTTTCGACTTCCGAAACTATATCGTTTACTCTTGTCAGGTCGGCTTTTACATCGTCGAGTTTTTTAAGGGATAATCTTCTGCGAAGTTTATATTTGTTAACTCCGGCGGCTTCCTCGAACAATCGCCTTCTTTCTTCGGCCTTGCTGCTCAAAATCGTTTCGATCATCTTGAGCTCTATTACAGAATATGCATTTGCGCCGATGCCGGTGTCCATAAAAAGATTTGTAATGTCTTTCAGACGGCAGATGTTTTTGTTGAGAAGATATTCGCTTTCGCCCGATCTGAAAATACGGCGCGTAATCGTAACTTCGGAATATTCGGTAGGAAGAATGCCTTTGTCGTTTACAAGCGTCAGCGACACTTCCGACATTCCCATCGGTTTTTTGGAACGGGTGCCGTTGAAAATAACGTTTTCCATTTTATCGCTGCGGAGCGTCGTTGTTTTTTGTTCGCCCAAAACCCAACGTATTGCGTCGACTATATTGGTCTTCCCGCAGCCGTTCGGCCCGACTATGCCGGTTATTCCGCGATTAAAATTTATTACGGTTCTGTTTGCAAACGACTTAAAACCGAATATTTCCAGCTTAGATAAAAACAATTCCGCCTCTTAGTGTAATAGTGTTTCGTATTCTTTTAAAGTGTTTATAAAGTAATCTATCGTCGAATTTGTTATCTGCAAATAGATAATTATAACGCTCGCTGCAGCTATAACGGATACAAATCCGTAGAAGTAAACTTTTAACGGGTGCACTTCGAGCAATACATAGACCGCTTTCAAAATTCTTAATAAAATCCAAACGCAGAGAATTAACAAAACCGCAATTGCTGCCAGATTGATCGTATCCATTGCCAATATTTTATACAGCACAAGTTCGACCGGCAATACTATCGTAAAGGGAAGAAAAGACCATACAATTCCGTAAAACAAAGTCTGAAAGTCAACCTTGTTTTTTAATGGCAGCGAAAACAACTTCAGCACGATCGAAAGAAAAGCCATTTTAACAAGGAAAAAGAGATACAACCATATTAGCGCCTGCTCGGGGCGCCAGGCGAGATAACTAATGAAATCGATTAACCTGTCGGAGCCGATATCGACGAGCAATTTTTCAAATAATATATTCGTACGCAGGTAGTAGAGAAGTATTGTAAAAAGGAGAGACATTGAGCCGACTTCGATAAAGAGCAGCAAATAAGTATGAATGCCCGATAAGATTCTGTGGTCTCTCAGATCGGCAAAGAAGTTGTAACTTCTGAAAAGCGCGCGGCTGCAGTCTTCCTTGAATTTTTTGCGCCAGTTAATTACAAACGCCATCAATATCGAAAGAGCAAGGGAAATCAAAATGAATATCGGTTTGTTCTCGCTTACGCTTACGCCGATAGGAATCGTAACATTGGATAAATTTTTTAATCTGGATTCGATAACGCGGTAGCTGAGGCTATTGGCCGCATCTGGCCGGTTGAACAAAGCAATCCTTGTATAATAATCGTCCGAATAACCGCCGTAAAAAGACGAGTGAGCGCTCCTAAAATTAAATACGGTATTTACGACGAATCCGATATCTCTTTTGAGAGTAAAGTCCAGAAATTTGTCGAAATAGTATGCCTGCGCCTGCGTTGAATTGTTTACCAGATATCCGGAAACATTTCCGTAATAATCCGGATATGTTGCCTCGCTTATAAAGTAAGGATGTTTTAGTTCGTCGAGGGTTGCTTCGATTTTTTCAATGGGATATGAATATAATTCAATTCCGTATAGGTCGAGATTTCCGGAAAATATGTCCGGTATCCCTGCAAAAGACGCGTATGTAACGTAACCTTTTTGTTTTATGTAGGATGCAACTTCATCGAGGAAGTTTTTAGTTCTTTCCGCATTCGGTAAAAATGATCCTCCGAAACCAGCGATAAAGATGTTCGAGTAGACAGAATAACTTCGGATCATCTCGCCGAGAACTGATTTGTACCTCATTCGGTATTCGTCGTCTGTAAATATTTCTTCCGGGACGGAATTTAAAGGCATTTCGATAAGCGGCAGCAGACCGACGGTTCTGCATAATGCAACAGCATAAGGATTTGGATACTGTCTGGCAAAGCGAACGGAGTTGAAACCCGCGTTTTTAATTCGAATAAGCTGTTCGTTTATTATTTCTTGCGCCGTTGCGTTATCGTATTCGCCTTCGTTGAAATAATAGGTAGCGCCCCGGATTGTAAATCGATTACCGTTGAGAAAAATTCCGCTTGCATCGGTTTTCAAATCTGCAATTGAAAAATTCGTAAGCGTCCTGTCGGTCAGGGAATCGTTGATAAATAAACTTGCTGTGATTACATAATAATCGGGATTATCGGGCGACCAGACAGCAGGATTTTTCAATTTGATGTTAAATGAATTCTTATTCTCGCCTGATTTTAACGGAGGCAAAGCAAATGAAAATTTTTCGGCTCCGTTAGGATTACGCGCCGGAGTAAAATCTAATTCCAAACGGTAATTCGAAGATGAAATCCTGCTGATTGAGATTGTCGCGGCAACGTCGACCGATATTTCAGTTTGAGCAAAATTTGTTTTGAATTCAATCTCTTTCAAAAAATCTTTCGGTTTTGCGGTCAGATATACGTTTCTGACGATGCCGCTGTAACTGCGCGGAGTTAAGAATTGTTGTTTAACGGGGATCGAAGTTTTTGAATCGAGTCCGGAGTAGATTTTTAACTTAAGTGTATTTTCCCCTTCGCGAAGGATGTCCGACGGTAGTTCTACTTCGAAAGGAATCCCGCCGGCGGACTTTTTGTAAATCAAAGAATTATTTACCGTAATATCTGCCGAGTAGCTAATCCCTTCGAAAAAAAGTGAGTAATGCTTGGTATCCTTATCAGAGACGTTAAAACTTGTTTCGAAATTAAGAGCGGAAACGCCTTCGAATACTGCGGGAATATTGATTTCGGTTTTGGATTCCTCGTCGGTAAATACTTTCCAGTTTTTATTTAAAAATCGGACGTCGCGAGTCTCGATAGATTCGATGATTTTGGAGCTCTTTTCCGAATAGAGAGATTTTATTAGGACGCCGGAAAAGGCGTTGGAGCTAGCTATAAATAAGAATATTATAAAGATATTCAAAGTTTTAATCATTGTACGGAAAGTATAAAAAATAAACCCTCAAATATAAAAAAATAAGGGGGGCATATCAATTTTGATATGCCTCTTATTGTGCGGATTCGATAATTTTTACGAACGAGTCTGCTTTAAGGCAGGCTCCTCCCACAAGAGCTCCGTCGATATCGGGCTGGGACATCAATTCTGCGGCGTTTTCGGGTTTTACGCTGCCGCCGTATTGAATAATAAGTTTTTCTGCGAATTCAGTTGAATAGAGCTCGCCGATCAGCTTTCTGATAAAAGCGTGAACTTCTTCGGCTTGTTCCGGAGTAGCGGTTTTTCCTGTTCCTATAGCCCATACGGGTTCGTATGCAATTATAAGATTTGCCAATTCTTCCGCCGTCAAACCTTCGAGTCCTTCTCGCATCTGAGTTTCGATAATTTTAAATGTAACTCCGCTTTCGCGTTCTTCCAATGTTTCGCCGATGCAAAAAATAGGATTCAATTGGTTTTCGACGGCTGCTTTAATCTTCTTGTTGATTAATTGATTCGACTCGCCAAAGATAGTTCTTCTTTCGGAGTGGCCTAAAATAACATATTGGCATCCGACGCTTTTTAACATAAGCGGCGAAATTTCGCCGGTAAAAGCTCCGCTTTTTTCATAATACATATTTTGAGCGCCCAATTTAATTTGGGTGTCTTTGATTAAACTGTTCGCGGCGTCGAGAGAAGTGAAAGGAGGGCAAATTATAACCTCGGCATTTAATGATTTCGACGCCAATAAGTTTTTGATTTCCGATATAAGAGCAACTGAAGAATTTAGGTCGTTATTCATCTTCCAGTTACCAGCAACAATTTTTTTACGCATAGAACAACCTACAATTTATGAATGGAAAATTAATTGACAGCTTCAACTCTTCTGATGCCGGGCACTTCGCGAATCAAAGCCCGTTCGACTCCGGCTCTTAATGTCATTTGCGACATTGGACATTCGATACAGGCTCCGGTCAATTTAACTTCCACAATACCCTCCGGCGTTACCTGAACCAATTCAATATCGCCCCCGTCGGCGCGGAGATAAGGACGTATATTCTCCAATGCCTGTTCTACTTTTTCTTTTAATGTATCGCTCATAACTAACCTCTTTTAATTTCCTAAAACAATTTTAGGAATAGAATTTTGAGAATTGGCTTCCACTTGTTTTGACAGATTACGGGCAATTTCCCGGATAATTTTTGCTTCTTCGGCACCGGGATTCGAAATTACAATCGGTTTGCCGTAGTCGCCGCCAACGCGGATATCGGGATTAATCGGAATTTTGCCGAGCAACGGCGCCGAAAATTCTTTTGATAATTTTTCGCCTCCGCCGCTGCCGAACAATTCATATTTTTTACCTGTATCCGGCGCGATAAAATAACTCATATTTTCCACTATTCCAAGCACCGGTACGTTTACTTTCTGGAACATTCGTATCGCTTTTTTTACGTCTACAAGAGAAATATCCTGAGGCGTCGTCACAATTACCGCTCCGCTCAAAGGAATCGATTGAACCAGCGTTAACTGAATGTCGCCCGTTCCGGGAGGAAGGTCGAAAATCAAATAATCAAGTTCGCCCCAGTTGACGTCCGTCATAAATTGTTTGATTGCGCCGCTTGCCATCGGACCGCGCCATATTACGGGTGAGTCCTCGTCTATCAGAAAACCGATCGAAATTGTTTTAATACCATAACTCTCTAGCGGCAGCATTTTACCCGTTTGAGGGTCCTGATAAATTCTGGGATTCTTATCGATTCCCAGCATAAGCGGAATACTCGGTCCGTAAACGTCAGCGTCAATTAAGCCTACTTTGGCGCCGTCTTTTGCCAAAGCCACGGCGAGATTAACCGATACCGTGCTTTTTCCTACTCCGCCTTTGCCGCTGGCTACCGCAATAGTATTTTTTACGCCCGGCATTAAAGGATTGGCAGCGGCATTAGCCGTATGCGCCGCCGATTTATTTTGAATGTCGACGTTTTCTATATCGGGCGCCGCCTTTTTAATTTCTGCTATACAATCTTCCTTGATTTTATTCTGATAGCTTGATGTGGAAGGGGGAAAGTCGATTTCAATTGTTACGGTCGAATCTTTAATCTCGATATTTTTTATCATGTTTGCCGATACGATATCTTGTTTTGTGCCGGGATCCAGCACATTACGCAACGCATCGAGTATGTCTATTTTTTTGAGTTCCGACATTAATACTCCGTTTTTAAGATACAAAAATACTAATTTTTGATTAGACAACATAATAAACAAATATTCCCTCCCGAATGTTCTTAAAAAAGTTAAAAGAGCAACCGACACAAAAATATTCAAGGCGCTTGACAATATAGTTAAGTAAGCTTAAATTGTAGTAAAATTTTTAATCTTATGACTACGATCTCGAAAGAAAATTATCTGAAGTTAATATATAATTTCCATGCGCGCGGAATTGCCGCCGCAACGTCGCAGATGGCTAAGGAATTGAACGTGTCGAATTCTGCAATCAGCGATATGGCAAAAAAGCTTTCGAAAGAAGGCTTGATTGAATACGAGAAATACAAAGGCATGAAGTTGACTCGGCGGGGCGAGCTCGAGGCATTGAAAGTGCTCAGAAAGCATCGCCTTTGGGAAATGTTTTTACAAAAAGCGCTCGAAATTCCGTGGAGCAAACTTCACGACGAAGCCGAGAGGCTGGAACATCATACTTCGGAATATTTAATCGATAAAATCGATTCATATTTAGGCTTTCCGAGGTTCGATCCGCACGGTCATCCGATACCTAAAAAAGACGGCACGATAGAAGGCGCAGATATGTTAATTCCGATGCTCGAATGTATAAACGGCAAAAAATATAAACTCAAACAGGTGGACGACAAAGACGGCGGTTTAATAAAATATTTATCCGACATCGATTTAATTCTCGATACGGAATTCGAATTCGTAGACCGCATTCAATACGACAATTCTATTAAAATCAGATACGGGGAAAAAGAAATCATTTTAAGCGAAAAAGTCGCAAGCAATTTGCTTGTGAAAGAATTAACCGAAAAGGGGGTATGATGACTCTTTATTTAATTTTACTGGCGGTATTAATACTGCTTGGCGTAGTTGTCGTTAAAAAAATGCGGGGCAAGAGGTGGAAATTTTCCGAAAAGGAATTAATTGAAGACACTCTCAAACATCTTTATAATTCCGAAGAAGCCAAAACGGATACCGATGAGAATACCCTTTCCAAAGTTTTGTCGATATCCGTCAAGCAAGCCGCTAGATTAATCAAAAAACTGGAAGAAAGCGGACTTACGGAAAATGTGGACGGCAAACAAAAACTTACTAAGAGCGGTCGCGCCTATGCGCTCAAAATTGTAAGAATTCATCGGTTGCTCGAAAAATATTTTGCCGAAAACACAAGTATAAACGAGACCGAGTGGCATAAAATAGCCGAAGCCAAAGAACATCAAATCGACGACGACAAAGCTAGAGAGCTTGCCGCCCGATTGGGCAATCCTTTGCGCGATCCCCACGGAGATCCGATCCCTACCGCCGGAGGAGAAGTCTATTCTCATAACGGTATCCCACTGTCGAAATTAAAAGTAAATGACTTCGGCAATATCGTCCATATAGAAGACGAACCTAAAAATTTATACAAGGAAATTTCCGATTCGGGAATTTACCCCGGAATGCAAATTCAAATAAAGGATAAGAAGAAGGACGGCATCGAAATAAAAGGCGACGGCAAACGTCAGTATATTTCTAACGAGGCAGCCGGCAACATTACAATAGTGCCTTTGAATAAAGAGGAGGTCGTTAAGCAGGATTACCTGCCGTTGTCGAGCCTTGAAGTTGGCGAAGAAGCCGAAGTAGTCGGCATCTCGAAAGCATTGAGAGGAATGCAAAGAAGGCGTTTGCTCGACTTTGGAATTGTGCCCGGCACGCGTATTCGGGCGGTATTGAAAAGCGTGGGCGACGATCCGGTGGCTTATGAATTGAGAAATACTTTAATAGCATTAAGGAAAAATCAGTCGGATTATATTTTTATAAGAAAAATCGGGAATGAGAAATGAATCCTGCACATGATAAAAAAAATCTGGTGAAGCTCGGTATCGACATGAGTGACGTCGATTTTATTATTGCGCTTGCCGGGAATCCTAACACGGGAAAAAGTACGGTCTTTAACAGTTTAACGGGTTTACGGCAACATACGGGCAATTGGCCGGGAAAAACCGTCGGAAGAACAGAAGGCGCTTTCAGTTATATAGGACATAAATATAAAATTGTCGATTTGCCCGGAACTTATTCGCTTCTCTCTACAAGCGCCGACGAAGAAATAGCTCGTGATTTTATTTTGTTCGGCAGACCAGATGTTACGGTTATAGTTGCCGACGCCACTCGGATCGAACGTAATCTGAATTTGACTTTACAAGTGCTCGAAATTACCGACCGCGCCGTATTGTGTCTAAATTTGATCGATGAAGCTAGAAGGCATAATATAAACGTAGATCATATCAAGCTCTCGGAAATTCTCGGTATTCCCGTTGTTCCGACGGCGGCTCGTCAAAAGGAAGGTATTCCTGAATTGCTCGAAACTATCCATAAAGTTGCAACGGGCGAAATAAAGTGCAATCCGTACAGGGTTAATACGGATTTCAGAAGCGTAGCGCCCGCAGTGGAAAAACTCGAAAATAAAATAAAAAGTTTGTTCCCCGATTTGCCGAATACGCGCTGGATTGCCCTGCGTCTGCTCGAAGGCGACCAGAAAATAATCGACGCTGTCAGAAGCGGCGATATCGGCAAGTTAATTTCAGAAGAGATTGAAGGATAAAATATGAAAAACGAACGCGATTTACTTATTGAAGAAGCCGAAAAACTCCGTTGGGAAATCGGAGAAAATTTACACGACTCGCTCCTGGAAAGCATCTATAAAAGCGCTGAAGAAATTAGCGGCAAAGTTGTAACCAGAAACGATACGGGCAAATTATCCCAAAAGAATATCGACCGGTTAATCGATAAGATTGTTACGAACAAATGGACCGGATTTCCAATCATGTTCATACTGCTGGCTCTCGTTTTTTGGTTGACAATTGTCGGCGCAAATTATCCTTCTTCTTTTTTGGCGACTATTCTGGTGGATACTCTGCATCCGGTCATCAGAGATTTTTTCGTTTCGATCTCTTCGCCCCAATGGCTCACAGGAACTTTGATCGACGGCGGATACCTGGCGGTTGCCTGGGTGGTAAGCGTTATGCTGCCTCCGATGGCAATCTTTTTTCCTTTATTTACTTTTCTGGAAGATTTTGGGTATCTGCCGCGCGTGGCGTTTAATATGGACGGAATTTATAAGCGAGTGGGAGCTCACGGAAAACAAGCTTTAACAATGAGTATGGGATTCGGCTGCAATGCCGCGGGCGTTATTGCCGCGCGTATTATCGACAGTCCTCGCGAAAGATTGATAGCAATTATTACCAACAATTTTTCGCTTTGCAACGGGCGGTGGCCTACGCAGATTTTGATTGCATCGATTTTTATAGGGAGTCTTGCGCCCCCGTATTTAGCAGGAATAGCTTCTGCCGGCGCCGTCGTCGGAATTGCAATTCTCGGAGTAGTCTTCAGCTTGATTGTATCCTGGGGTTTGACTCGTACGGTCTTAAAAGGCGAGCCCTCCGCTTTCAGTCTTGAATTACCGCCATATCGTCCGCCGAGAATTCTTCAAATACTTTATACCTCCTTGATAGACCGTACTATATTTGTTTTATGGCGAGCTGTTGTATTTGCATTTCCTGCGGGAATAGTAATCTGGGCGGTGGCTAATATTAATGTGGAAGGCGTCAGCATTGCCGAACATTTTATTCATTGGGTCGACCCATATGCAATGTTTATAGGGTTGAACGGCGTTATAATACTTGCATATATAATTGCTATCCCCGCTAACGAAATCGTAATACCGACAATATTAATGCTGACCGTTTTGTCGTTGAAAGTAAGCGGAGTGGGCGCCGGCGCAGGCGTTATGTTCGAAATGGATAATCCTGCTGACGTAGCCGAACTATTGAAACTGGGCGGATGGACTGCTTTGACGGGGATTAATTTAATGTTATTCAGTTTATTGCATAATCCATGTTCGACTACAATTTATACGATTTATAAGGAAACCAAGAGCGTTAAATGGACGGCTGTTGCCACATTGCTGCCGATAGCTATGGGAATATTGGTTTGCTATGCCACGGCGCAGTTGTGGTATCTCTTTGCCTGATTACTTGTTCTTTGCCCTTATTGGTTTTTTATGTTTTTTGGATACGTATTTAATTAAATATTCCTGATGGTTTAATGGTTTTTCCGTATACACCGGATGATAGAACACATATTTGCCCGTTGGCAATAATATTCTTGCTTTTTGATTGTCGCGCAGGCATGTTTTGAGAATTTCTTCTTTAATAAATTTCCGCAACTGTGGATTTTCTACAGGGAATGTAACTTCGACGCGTCTGTCGAGGTTCCTCTGCATTAAGTCGGCGCTGCTCAAATAGATTTCTTCCTGTCCGTTATTGTAGAAGTAATAGATTCTGCTGTGTTCCAAAAAGCGTCCTACGATGCTGACGACTCTAATATTTTCGCTCAAGCCGGGCGCTTGCGGTACCAGACAACAAATTCCTCTTACGATCAGATCTATTTTAACTCCCTGATTGGAAGCTTCGTAGAGAGCGGCAATTATTACCGGATCGACCAATGAATTTAGCTTGAATATCAATCTGCCTTTGCCGCCCGATTTTACGTTCTGAATTTCACGGTTTATGAGTTCCAGAAATGTTTGCCTTTTGTTTACCGGAGCGACGGACAACTTCCTGTACTTTTTTTGCTCCGAATATCCGGTGAGATAGTTGAAAATTTCCGAAACGTCTGCGCATATTTCTTCGTCGGCTGTAAAGAGCCCCAAGTCGGTGTACAATTTAGCGGTCGAAGTATTGTAATTTCCCGTGCTCAGATGCACATAGCGTTTTACGCCGTCGAGTTCTTTGCGAACCACCAGAGTCATTTTAGCGTGCGTTTTCAGACCGACCAGACCGTAAACAACGTGCACGCCCGCTTTTTCGAGTTCCCGCGCCCAGTAGATATTATTCTCTTCGTCGAAACGCGCTTTGAGTTCAACCAATACAGCCACCTGCTTTTTACTCTCGGCGGCTTCAATCAAATATTTTACGATAGGAGAATTTTGCCCAATTCTGTAAAGAGTTTGTTTGATTGCAAGTACGTCGGGGTCCCTCGAAGCTTCTTTAATAAAATCCACAACGGGCGTAAACGATTCGTACGGGTGATGAAGAAGGATATCTCTTTTTGAAATCATCGAAAAAATATTTTCTTCTTCTTCAATATTTAATGAAGGCACGGGATAAAACGGTTTGTCCTTAAGATGCGGAAGGGAAAGGTCGTACAATATCATCACGTCTGCAAGCCCCAGATTCCCGTCGATTATATGAACGTCGTTGCGTGTGATTTCAAGATTTTCCACAAGCGTATCGAGCATATAATCCGGCATGTTGCTTTCCACTTCCAACCTTACTACCGAACCGAATTTCCTGAGGCGAATATTTTCTTCGATCAATTGTAACAAATCGTCCGCCTCGTCTTCCTGAATTTCCAGATCTGTATTCCTTGTAATTCTGAACCGATATGCCTCAACGGCGTCGAGTCCAGGGAAAAGCATGTTCAGGTTGGATTTAATAAGGTCTCCAATCCATACGTATTTAATACTATTGCTTTGCTGTGAAGAAGAATTTTTGTCAATTATATGGTCTATTCTCAGGAGTCGCGGCAAAATGCTCGGTATTTTAACTCTGGCAAAATGTTTCTCGCCGTTCGGTTTCTTTACGAGAATGGCAAAGCTGAGACTTAAATTGGAG
Source organism: Melioribacter sp. (assembly GCF_049325435.1). NCBI lineage: Bacteria > Pseudomonadati > Ignavibacteriota > Ignavibacteria > Ignavibacteriales > Melioribacteraceae > Melioribacter > Melioribacter sp. Next base: position 109,707 of record NZ_JBMOLD010000012.1, read on the forward strand.
ATATACGGAAAAGGTCTTCCGGGGTCGAATGCCAGCGGAGTAAGCACTGGATAGATTTCTTTCAGAAAATATTGATTGAGCCCTTTTTTTTCTTCTTCAGACAATTCGTTTATGTCGCAAATAAAAATGTTGTTTTTTCTCAGTTCGGGAAGTACGATAGTATGCCAATAATCGTATATTTGTTTGACCATCGGCTGGACAGTCTCTTCGATTTTTGCCAGTTGATCAATCGGCGTAAGACCGTCTATCGAGGTTTCGAAAACTTTTGCCCTGATCTGTTCTTTCAAACCGGAAACACGAATCATATAAAATTCGTCGAGATTCGAAAAGAAAATGGAGATAAACTTTACTCTTTCGAGCAGAGGCAAATTCGGATTGGTAGCTTCTTCGAGCACTCGCCTGTTGAATTCCAACCAGCTCAGTTCCCGGTTGAAAAAATTTTCGCTCTTGAAGTATTTCTTTATATATTCTTTTGTAAGCTTCATGTCTCAACTTTTTATTTTTTAACGGAAGTATAATTTTCGATGTCGTATTTAATAATTTTTTCGGGCATCGGCAATCTTTTCAATTCGACTTTCGCGCGTCTGAAAAATTCCTCTGCAAGAGTATCGTGATAATCCGAGAAAATTACAACTTCTTTTATTCCCGCCGTAATTAGCGCTTTGGCGCAATTAGTGCACGGCATATTCGTTACATAAGCGGTAGCGCCCTGCGTGCTTATACCGTGAGAAGAGCACTGCAAAAGAGCGTTCATTTCGGCGTGAATGGTTCTTACGCAGTGATTGTCGATAACCATACAACCGACGTCTTCGCAATGGTCGTCGCCGGGGATTGAGCCGTTGTATCCCGTCGATAAAATTTGTTTGTCTTTAACCAACACGCACCCGCAATGCATTCTCGGGCAGGTGGCCCTTTCCGAAACAAGCATTGCAACTTTCAAAAAGTATTCGTCCCACGAAGGACGCCTTCCGTGATTGCTGCCCATATTTAATTCCGTAAGATGAATAATGAAATGACAAATTTAACCAAATTCTGTTTAAAAAAAACACTGCTATGGTGGAGGGCGACACCATAGCAGCGAGGTTAGTTTTTAGGAGGGTTGTGTAAGTTATGTGTACTTGCTTAATATACATCAATGAGCGTGCCAAATGAAAGGTCACGCTAAAGTGTAAAATCCTATTCTTAGTCCGAATATTTTTCAAAAGTTATAAAAAGTCGTAATATTTTTTCTTAGGAATGAAAGCGCTATAATATATGATAAAAAAAGATTAAATAGTTCTTTTTAGAATTATTCTGAAGGTTGTGCCTTTGTTTATAACCGACTCTTTGACGAATATCTTACCGTCGTGATAATTTTCGATAATTCTCTTCGAAAGACTCAATCCCAAGCCCCATCCTCTTTTTTTGGTAGAATATCCCGGTTTGAAGACTTCTTTTTTGTTGCCGGGTTCAATGCCTTTGCCGCTGTCTTTAATATCGATAATCAGGGAACCGTTTTTTTGTTTGATATTGAATTCGATAATTCCGTTTTGGCTTTCAATGGCGTCGAGCGCGTTTTTTATCAAATTTTCGATTACCCATTCGAATAATTCTTTATTGAGGAGAGCTTTTAAGGATGGGTCGCCCTTTACCGATAAATTTATATTTTTCCCGATTTGAGGAAGGCGTCTTTCGAAATAACGAATTACACTTTCAATTATTTCGTAAGGCGATTCAACTTTTAACTCGGGTTTGGAGCCGATTTTCGAAAAACGCATTGTAATTTTGTTAAGGCGTTCGAGGTCGTTCGAAATTTCGTCGGCTATGTCGAGAACTTTATCGGGATTGTCGTAATTGATTCTGAGAATCTCATTCCAACCCATAAGGCTTGAAATCGGGGTTCCGAGTTGATGCGCAGTTTCTTTCGACATGCCCACCCAAATGCTGCTCTGTTCGTTCTTGCGTATGAAGTTGAATCCGGTGTAAGCAATCAGTATAAAGACGAGGGCAAAGAGAATTTGAAGATACGGGTAGAAACGCAATTTACGAACAACGTCCGAATCTCCGTAATAGATCAACTGAATGACGGTGCCGTCGGGGGCTTTTATTTCGATAGGAGGGTGTTCGCTTTCGAGTTCTTTTAATTTTTCAGAGAGGAGTTCGAGCAATTTTTCTTTCGGAATATCGGGTTCGAAGTAGATGTTTTTGTATCCGATGCCGGCTTCAGTGGAAACGATCTTCCCATTGGCGTCCGTTAGAATCAGAGGAAAATCGATTCTTTGTATCAAATTCTGGAATATAAACGTGATGTCGCTTCCGGATTCGTCCGGTCGGGCGATATATTCGAGGCTGTTCGCATATAACTGAATTATCTCTTTCTCGCGTTCCTGTAATTTATTGACCAGATGCTGTGTATAATACCATGTGCCGAGCGCAATTAAAGAGCCGATAAAGAGGAGAGCAAACTTTATTTTTACGGTAGTGGAATTTCCAAATTTATTCATAAAGTTCTTCCGTAATTGGAAGAGAAATTATAATTCAATGGTTTGGCTACGCGCCGGTCCGACGGAAATCATTTTGATTTCGAATCCGCTCTGTTGCGAAATAAACGTTAAATACTCTTTCGCTTCGGAGGGAAGATCGTCGTAATACCGGACTTTGGAAATATCCTTCTTCCATCCTTTGAGAGTTTCATAGACCGGCGTTACGCTTTCGAGCCTGTTAACATCCGTCGGATACGATTTAAGCTTCTTTCCGTTTATCTCGTAACCCACGCAAACTTTAATTTCGTCGAGATAGCTAAGCACGTCGAGCTTGGTGATAGCGGCTCTTTCGATGCCGTTTATCATTCTGGAATAGTTGACCAGAAAAGCGTCGTACCAGCCGCAGCGACGGGGTCTTCCGGTAGTCGCTCCGAATTCGACTCCGGCTTTTCTCAATTCGTCAGCCTGAGTTCCATCTAATTCGGTCGGAAACGGTCCCAATCCAACGCGAGTGGTATATGCTTTAACGATGCCGATTACAGAATCGATTTTGGTAGGAGGAATTCCCGTGCCCGTTGCCGCTCCGCCGGATGTCGGATTGGATGAAGTTACATAAGGATAGGTGCCGAAATCGACGTCGAGCAGCGTTCCCTGAGCTCCTTCGAGTAATACTGATTTGCCTTCGTTAATCGCATTGTTTAAGAGCGCGGACGTGTCTGTTATATATTGGTCGATTATCCGGTCGAACTCGGTATATTCTTTAATGATTTCGTCGACGTCGAGTTCTTCGCGGTTATATATTTTCCGAATAATAGTGTTTTTTTCTGCGAGGTTCAATTTTATTTTTTCTTCGAGCGCTTTCTTGTCGAGCAAGTCGACTATTTTGATGCCTTTGCGCGCATATTTATCGATATAACATGGACCGATACCTCTGCCGGTGGTACCGATTTTTGAGGAGCCGCTCTCGCTGAGGGAATCGAGAAGCTTGTGGTATGGCATAATCAGATGAGCGTTGTGACTGATAAACAATCTGCCTTTAATATTGATTCCCATATTTTCGAGCAAATTTATCTCTTCGAGCAAAGCTTTAGGGTCGATAACCACGCCGTTTCCAATCACGCAAATAATATTTTCCCTCAATATGCCGGAGGGAATCAAATGGAGGATATACTGTTTCTCGCCAACCTGAACAGTATGTCCCGCATTTGCGCCGCCCTGATAGCGGGCTACAATGTCGAACTGCTCGGAGAGTATATCGACTATTTTACCTTTGCCTTCGTCACCCCATTGGCTACCAACTATTACGGTAACGCTCATCCCAATCTCCGTTAATTATAAAAAGGTGGGTAAACCACAAAATATTTTCTTTCCCCTACCCCGGGGAGTAAAAAATAAAGACTGTATAAGAAAATTATTATTCGGAAAAACTTTTTACGGCTTCTTCTACCGATGGATAATGCTCGAATATTGTAATCAATTTGGTGATTACCAGCAGACTTTCGATTTTATCTGTAGCGTTGGCAAGTTTAAAATTGCCGCCGCCGTTTTTCATCGTAGTGTATCCGCTGATTAGCATACCGAGTCCGGAACTGTTCATAAATTTACAACCCGAAAGGTCGACAACTACATTTTTCTTGCCTTCCTCAAGGAGTTTGTGCAACAAGTCGCTGAATTCCTGGGCTTCAGGACCGCCCATAACGTTGCCTTTTAACTCGATTACTACAGCGCCGTATTTTTCATATGTTTTGATTTTCATGGGTTCTCCTTAAATTTTTCGCTGCCTTTGTTCTTCGGCTTGCAGTTTATTCACTATTAATAATTATATTAGTAACTAAATTATTGAATACTATTGTAAAAATAAAGAAATATTTCCTCAAGAGGAACATTAATTTTTTTTGAACGTCTAAAACTATGACTTTGCTTAATAATAATGAAGAAAAGAATGACAATCTGCGCGATGAAGACTTTGAGCTAATAGAAAAGTTTATTGAAGGCGACGAATCGGTGTTCAGAATTCTTGTTCTTAAGCATAAAGACAAAGTTAGAAATTTAGTGTTCCTTACTCTGGGCGACAATGACTTTGTTGACGATATTTCCCAGGACGTTTTTATAAGCGTTTATAATAAATTAAAAGATTTCCGGTTCGAATCGAAATTTACAACCTGGATATATAGAATAACCGTCAACAAATGTCGCGACTATCTGAGGAAGAAAAAAGTGCGCAGTATTTTTTCGCCCCTTGGAGATACCGACCGTCAGTACGGCGTTAAATCTTTTTCCGAAAATATCGATTTACAGAAGATCGTCAGAAAAGCGATCGAACGCTTGCCCGAAAACTTGAAGGTTCCGCTTATTCTGAGAGATATCGACGGATTCACTTATAAGGAAATTGCCGAACAACTTAATACGGAAGTCGGTACAATTAAATCGAGAATATTCAGAGCGCGCGAAGCGCTGAAAGTTATTCTCGAACCATATTATAAAGAAATGAACGGATGATGAACGAACGTCTGATAGAAAATATTAAAAAATTCCTGCCCGTTTTGCCTATAATTTTACTTACAATTGTTCTTATGCTGGTCTTCAAATTCAACAAGGAAAATATAGACGTGTTTATCGAAGAAAGACAAAACGATATAATTTCTTTTTATGCTGGAAGTCTCAAGCCGCTCTTCTACAAAACCCAGATCAGCAACGAGGACATTTTCAACTTCGCTCTCTATAAATACCTCCCGATTGATAAAGTTAATAACGAAGTCGTCTTAATATCCGACGATACCGCCAAGCGCGATGTAGTATATGAAATTAAAACTTTACCGGCCGAAGCTGATCAAAACCATTATAAGCAGTTTGTCGACTATCTGCAGTTAAATGCTGCTCAGCGACGTCAGGTCGATTCGTTGCTCGAATTTTATAAAAAACAAATTTACTATTCGATTCTTACGGGCGACAATCAGACCCTGGCATTTAATTCGAGATTGGCTGACTTACAGAAAACGCTGCTGGCTGATCTGATCAATTTTGCCAGGAGAATCAATAAGAGCAAAATCGATATATTGCTTGCAAAGAACAGGAACATACCGCATGAGTGGGAATTCATCGACTTTGTGAAAACTACGCGAAAAGTAAGAGACGACAGATTTCTGTTTATAACTCCCGATACGGTCTTTTTCGCTAAAGGAAATATCGATACTCAGGCTTTGGACAATCAGTTTATGCATACAGGAACTAAAGGGATACCCGCCGCAGGTAATATCAAATTCGAATTATTGAAAGATCATTCCGTATTCAATATCAAATTCGACTCCAGTAATTTTAAGGTAAGCATACCGTATTCGGACGATTACTACGAGGGAACAAAAGAATTCAGAGTCAAACTGGATAACCTTAATAAAGAATTGCAACGAATTCAAATTGATCTTCCAAAATTACTCGAAGCGGAAATTTCAGTAGAGAAAAAATTTAAGTACGACCAACATAATATCGACCCTTCGGAAATTATTAAAGCGACATTAAAAGCCGTTGGAGAAAAAGGCGAAGTCGACTGGGAAGAATTCGGAAGAAAAATCGACTCGATGGCGCGCAGTTATGCCGATTCGGTTTCCAAACAGAAAAAAGTGAATCCATGAATCTTAAGAACGTAATTAAATTTACAAGAAGCCGTAGTCTCGAAAATGCCGCAGTTGTGTCGGTTCTTCTTTTAATTTATAATTTTATATTTCCGATCCATTCCAATCCTATTGTCTCTTTGGTTAACGAAGTCCTGGTATTCCTCACGATTTTCTTTATCTATAATTACATTTCTCCGTATACCGAATTAAGAAAAGACGCTCCGCTCTCTCTGGTTTTGAACGCGGGAATACTGGGCGCTTTGGTCTTTTTCGTAATTTCATTGGCGAATTCGGCTATCGGCGACGGCAACTCGATTAAATCCGATACCGGCGCCGTTAACACTCTTTTTACGACCGTTCTGAATTACATTTTTATAATCGTCCTTGCATATATCTTTTCGACTTTCCGAACGCTCTATTACTTGCGACAGAAGAAAGATCAATCTCTCTATTTCAACACGATGTTATTCTTTTTCGTGATGACTTTCTTCTCGGAGTTTGCAAACTTCAGTTCGTCGTTGGACTTTATACACGACGCATTCTTTATAGTTACAATCGTATTAATTTCTTTGAACTCTCTTAAAGTATCCTGGATTGCCTTCCTTACAAAAAAACAGAAACTTTATTTGCTCCTGATCTCAATCATACTTTCGATTTTGTTCGGCTTTAATTTCGGGCTTTTGAATGAAAGCAATGTAATAAAAATGATTTTATTCAAACTGTCGGTAGGGCTTTATACCGTTTTCAGTCTGGTTATGATATACGGCATGATTTATTTCGGAGTTATATTTTTCACTACGTTGTTTCATCTTCCGACAGCCGAGGCATTCGACCGCCGTTCCGAAGAAATCTCTTCGTTGATGGATCTAACTAAACTGATAACTCAGGTTTTTGATTTCAAGGAACTCGCCGACTCCATCATTAATTTTACTACGAAGATTTGCAATTCCAACGCCGCCTGGTTGGTTACGATAAGCGAAGACGGAATAGAGGTAACTGCCGTCAATAACATCGGTTATGTGGAAGCTAGGCTGGCCGCCGAATTGTTCCTTAAGGATTCGGTTAAAGGAGTTTATTCGATTACCACTGCGGATGAAATAGACGAGCGATTCAACTTCCGTACGGTGGCGGTTGCGCCGTTAAACGTTCACAATAAATTGAGCGGTTATTTATTTACAGCGAGATTAAGCGAAGTTGACTTTGACAAAGACGAAAAAAACACGCTGCAAACATATGCCGATTACGCTTCTGTCGCGCTTGAAAATGCAAAGCTGATAGCCGAATCGATCGAAAAAGAACGTCTTGAGAAAGAGCTCGATGTTGCAAGAGACGTTCAACGGAAAATTTTGCCGGTGAATTTTCCGGTTTCCGATAATTACGAGCTTTCCGCGCTCTTTATTCCGGCGTTCGAAGTGGGAGGCGATTATTACGATTTCTTCGAACTTTCAGACAACCGGCTCGGATTTATTGTCGCCGACGTATCAGGTAAAGGAATCTCCGCGGCGTTTATAATGGCTGAATTGAAAGGTATTTTCGAATCGCTTGCTAAAATCGTAAATTCGCCTACCGAGCTTCTGATAAAAGCAAATGAAATTCTCAAAGACAGTCTCGACAAAAAAAACTTTGTTACCGCCGTTTACGGAATACTCGATTATAAGAACGGAATTATGAAAATAGCAAGGGCAGGGCACACGCCGATTATTTATTGCAGCGCAGGAAAAATATCCAGACTCCTGCCGAAAGGGATTGGGCTGGGGCTCGACTACTCCGCAAAATTTGAAAATTCTCTCGAAGAGTTGGAAATTAATTTGAAAGATGGCGACGTTTTTGTAATTTATTCAGATGGAATTCCGGAAGCTAAAAATTCAATGAACGAAGATTTCGGCTACGACCGTTTTGAAAATATTATTTCTTCGAATTGCAAAAAAAATCTCGACGGAATTGCAAACGAAATTGTTAAGGAAATTACATTGTTTTCGAAAGACCACACACAACACGATGATATAACTCTTGTAATCATCAGATGGAGTTCATAAAAAATTATTAAAACGGAGAATGATAAATGGCAGATTTTAATGTCGGCTTGAGGGACGCCGGTTCCGTTAGTATTGTTGAATTAAAAGGGTATCTGGACGCTCATACCGCCCCGGAACTTGAAAATATATTCAATAAATTGATTCGGGAAAATAAATTCAAAATCGTCGTAAATTTCAATCAACTCAATTATATCAGCAGCGCGGGACTCGGCGTTTTTATGGCTTATGTCGAAACTATGAGAGAAAACAACGGCGATATTAAATTTGCCAATCTTAAGGAAAACGTATACAATATTTTCGATCTGCTCGGTTTTCCCCTCCTTTACGAATTCTATAAAGACGAAAACGAAGCTATCCAAAAGTTTAACGAGCCGGGTAAATCTTGAAAAACAACAGATTGCATAAACAACTTAAAATAAACAGCGGCACGGAAAATCTGGCAAATGTCAGAAAATTTGTGAAAGATACCGCCTTGGAATGCGGATTTGGCGAAGACGATATCGAACAGATTATCCTCGCAGTCGACGAGGCATGCACCAATATTATAAAACATGCTTACGGATTTTCGCCGGACGGTATTATCGATATCGATGTGAAATTTAAGGACGATAAATTTACTATCGCTATCACGGACGAAGGCAAGGGTTTCGATCCGAAACAGATTCCGATTCCGGACGTTCAGGAATTTTATAAACAGAAAAAAGTAGGCGGGCTCGGGATCTACCTGATGAGAAAATTGATGGACGAAGTAAACTATTCCATTGAAAACAAAAACAAGAATCGGGTAACATTAGTCAAATATCTTAAGAACGCCTAATGGACAAGACCGATAATATCGGGTTGTTGAGAAATCTTTCGGCTTTGGTCGATTTCAGCAACCTTATTAATTCCAGCCTCGATATCAATTTTATCCTGAATAATATTCTTTTGACATGTATGGGAAAATTCCATACTACCAAAGGCTTGATTGTACTGTTCGACAGGGCAGGGAAGCCTAATATAAATATTTCAAAGGGTTTTCTAAACGCTCCCGAAATTCCGGAAGATTTATATACAAACGACGAAGCGCTCGATAATTTTATTCAAGATTGTCAATTCTCTATCCGAAAAGAAATCAATTCAACGACGGGCGCAATAGGAGTAATTTTTCTGGGTAGAAAATTAACCGGCAAAGAGTACGATAAAACTGATTTGGAATTTTTAAGCACTATTATAAATATCGGAGCAACCGCAATCGAAAATTCTTTGACTGTAGAAGAATTGAAAAGAGTCAACAGAGAACTCGATTCGAAGGTCAATCAATTGAGTTCGCTCTTCGACCTGAGCAAAGAATTCAGCGGACTCCTGAAAATCGAAACTATCGGCAAGCTGCTGGCATTTTCGTTAATCGGTCAAATGACCGTTTCGGAATTTGCGATAGTAATTTGCAGCGGGGAAAAACACAGGATACTCGAAACAAAATACGATCGAAACAAAATTGCTTTATTTCTCGACAAATGCGATGCCCGCAAAATAAACACGGTTATTACCAAAAGGCAATTTACGGAAGAGTTGATGCTTCTGACCGAGTTGGGCGTAGAACTGATAGTGCCAATGCAAATAAAAGGCGAAACCAAAGGTCTGATTATGCTGGGGGAGAGGAAGAATCGAAAAAAATATGAGCAGACGGATATAGAATTCATTTCTTCGCTGGGAAGCATTGCCATAATATCGATTGAAAACGCTTTGCTGTTCGAAACGGCGCTCGAAAAGCAAAGAATGGAAAAAGACCTGGAGACCGCAAGAACGATTCAAAAAAATCTGTTGCCCAAATCGATTCCAAAATTCGATACAATTGAAATTGCCGCTTATAACGAATCGGCAAAAATTGTAGGAGGAGATTATTACGATGTAATTCAACTCGATGAGGATAATGTGTTGATTGCAATTGCCGACGTATCGGGCAAAGGAGTCCCCGCATCGCTGTTGATGGCGAATCTTCAAGCGTTCCTCAAAACAATTTGCAAAATGAAATTGCCTCTCGATAAAGCGACTAATTTAATCAACGACCTGATTGCGGAAAATACTACTATGGGGAATTACGTTACTTTCTTCTGGTCGGTGTTTAATACCGAATCGAAAGAATTAACTTATGTCAATGCCGGGCATAATCCGCCGTTTTTAATTCGCAATGGAAAGATAACCAAATTAAAAAAAGGGGGCATGATTATCGGATTCCTGCCTACTACAATACCTTACGAATCGGAGACGGTTAAACTTCAAAAGGGAGATTACCTAATTTTGTACACGGACGGAATAACGGAGGCGATGGATAAGAATAATAAAGAATTTACGGATGAAAAATTCGAAGAGCTCGTTTGCCGTATGAAGGAAGAATCGCCTTACGAGGCAATGAAGATTATTAAAAAAAGTATCGACGAGCACGTTAAAGGCGCCGAGCAGAGCGACGACTTAACTTATATTGTTGCCAGAGTGACGAAATAAAAAAGCCGCCCGAATGAGCGGCTTATTGAATACCTACCATCGTTAGAATTCAATTTTTTTATCTGACCGGTTTACAGCTTCAAGCACAAATGCGCTTGCTATAAAAATCGACGAGTAAGTACCCGTAATCATACCTATTAACAATGCAAAGGCGAATCCTCTCAACACTTCTCCGCCAAAGATCAAGAGAACTAAAGTTGTTAATAAAGTAGTAAACACGGTTATCAACGTACGGCTCAACGTTTTATTTATTGCTCTGTTTATATTATCGATAATAGGGAGCGATTTATGTATTTTTATTTCCTCCCTGACCCTGTCGAATACGATCACGGTATCGTTTATCGAATAACCGACCAGCGTAAGGAATGCGGCAACAACGCTGATCGTAATTTCTAGATTTATACCGGGTAAGATCCCATATAGTGCCGCAAACAATCCTAATGTTATCAGAACGTCGTGGAACAATGCAATAACTGCTCCGAGCGCAAATACAAATTTAAAACGGAAACCCAGATAAATCAGAATAACAACCAGCGACAGCATCACCGCTATAATAGCGTCGGTTTTTAGTTCCTGACCGATTTTGGGTCCAACCTTGTCTTCTTTCAATACACTGAACGGGTTGTCGGCAAAATGTTCCGAAAGATTTTCTTTTATCCAATCGGCAATGCCGAGTCGGACAACAACGGCAGTGTTTTCCGGTTCTACAGAAGCTTTTGCCGTTTGGAAGCCGGCTTCAAAAAGCTTATCATAAATCAGGTTTGCGGATTGAGCATCGGGGAAATCATAAGTCAATGCCGTGTGAGTGGAATCAATCAATTTAATCTCAACGCCCGGCGCCGCTTTTTGAATTAGAGATTCGATTTTATCTTTAACAGTTGGAATTACTTCGGGCGGTAATTGTTGCAATTCGGTCCTTAATAATATTCCAAGAGAACCGCCGAATGTTTTTACTTCAACGTTGCCTAAACCGATATTTTCTACTGCATTTCTAACTTCGGCAATGTCTATCGGATTGCTGAATTCCAGCGCTACTTCTGTACCGCCTTTGAAATCAATGCCAAATTGTAATCCTCTTACAAGAATACTGATTAATCCGAACAATAATATTACCGAAGACACGATATAAAACGTTGTCCGTTTTGACATGAAGTTGATATTTAAATTCTCGAATAGTCGCATCTATTTGACCTCTCCTCAATTAACCAATATTGATTTTTTGTCCTTTGTTTAACATGTAATCGAACATCATACGCACAACAATCAACGCTGAGAACAAGCTAGTCAGAATACCTATCATTAACGTAAGCGCAAAACCTTGAATGGGTCCGCTACCGAATTGGTAGAGGATTATGCCGGTAAAGAAGGTAGTGATATTCGAGTCGATAATAGCCGAGAATGAATTTCTGTAGCCAGCGTCAACCGCGGCTCGAGCGGTTTTGCCCGTGTTCAATTCTTCCCGGATTCTCTCGTAGATAATCACATTTGCGTCTACCGCCATACCCATCGTTAAAACTATACCTGCAATACCCGGCAAAGTGAGCGTTGCCTGGAAGCCTGCCAAAACGCCGAGTATCAACAGTACGGTTACAATCAATCCGATATCAGCCAGCGTACCGGCTCTTCTGTAATAGAATATCATAAAAATTGCAACGAGCGTATAACCTAACCATAATGAATTGAAACCCTGGCGAATTGAGTCCTGACCCAAAGACGGTCCAACGGTTCTTTGCTCGATTATTTCCACCGGCGCCGGCAATGCGCCTGCTTTCAATACGATTTCGAGCAATTTAGCTTCGTCCAGATTCGGGATGCCGCTGATTTGAGAATTACCCGAAGGGATTTTGCTCTGGATGACCGGAGCCGAATAGACCACTCCGTCCAATACGATCGCGCACCTTTTGCCGATATTCGAACCGGTAATTCTTGCCCACTCGCGGGCTCCTTCGGCGTTCATTTGCATCGAAACAACCGGAGCGGAAGTAGTCGGATCGATATTTGCCTGAGCGTCTACTATAACTCCACCCGTCAATTCGGGAGTTTTGTTTACCATATACATGCGATAATATTTTTCCCCGTCGTCGCCTACTATCGGTTTGGCGTCGAAGAGGAATTCTACATTGTCGGGCATTACTTTTTTAACTTCTTCGCGTTGCAGATACGCATTTAATTTCGGTTTATCGCTTTCTTTTACGTATGCGTCGGGTATCCTTCCCTGAGGATCAGCCAATCGGGCGATTGCAAAGAAGGGGTGCTGTTTTGCAAATTCTTCTTCGGTTAACTGTTGGGTCGTATCTGCAACTTGCGCAGAATCAATACCTATCGATTTTGCGAGCACTTCGTCGATTCTGTTCATTATAGGAATAGCAAAGTCAGCATCTTTTACGAGTTTGAATTCGAGCAAAGCTCTGCCTTGCAATAGTCTCTTTGCTTCTTCTTCCCTTGCGACTCCCGGCAATTCAATTACTATCCTTCTGGAGCCCTGTTTTTGAATGTTTGGTTCCGATACACCGTACTGATCGACTCTGTTGCGAATAATTTCAATGGCTCGGGTAACTGCGTCGGATTCCTGTTCCTGGAGTCGGGCAATGATTTGTGCATCGTCTTCGCGTATAGAACCGAAATAGCGGCTCAGACGAATATTCTTTTCTTGCATTAACCTTGCCAGAATCGTCACTACATTTTCATCGGAAAGTTGAGATTCGGCTTCGGCTTGCTTGAGAATTTCAAAGAATTGTTCGTCGGGATCTTTTGCAAGCCTTTCGAGCAATTTGGCGGTGTTCACTTCCATAACGAGATACATACCGCCCTGAAGGTCGAGACCCAATTTAATTCTTTTTTCACGAGCGGAACGATATTCGGGAGTATTTGCCAGAATACTGTCTTTTTTAGCAGTAATTAATTCTCTTATTTCAGTTGGAGTTAAATTCGGGCTGCTCTCTTTAAGGCTATCTTCCAGATGAACCAGTGTTTCGGAAACGTCGACGTTGTTTTTATAATCCTGGTAAGTAGGGTAGAGGAGATAGAGCGAAAGAGCAAAAGCGCCGATTACTAGGAACAGTCTAAATCTTATTTCTTTCATCACGAGATCTTAAATTAGTTGATGAATTAATTTTAGTTAACGAACAAAATGTAGAAAGCCGGCTAAAAACGCCGGCTTTCAAAAACTATTCTCTTACTACCCAGGTTTTTACTGTTGCGGTAACGCTGGGATGCAGTTTAATGGAAACGCTGTAAATGCCCAAAGCTTTAATCGGTTCGGTAATTTCGATTTTGCGTTTATCTAGGTCGAAGCCCTTTTCTTTAAGAGCGTCAGCAATCATTTGCGTTGTTACCGAGCCGAATATTTTTTCTTCTTCTCCGACTTTTACAGGGATTGAAATGGATACTTTTTCCAATTCGGCAGCCAGCGCCTGGGCGCTTTCCAATTCCTTCGCTTCTTTTTTGAGAATTTGTTTTTTCTCTTCTTCGAGCGCTCGGATATTGCCTTTGGTTGCTTGATATGCAATCTGACGAGGAATCAGATAGTTGCGGGCGTATCCGTCTTTTACATTAACAACGTCGCCCACGTTACCCAACTGACTGAAATTTTTTCTAAGTATTACTTTCATCATTATCTCCTTTACTTAACAGCTTCGGATACAAATGGTAAAATAGCCAAGTGTCGCGCTCTTTTGATAGCTCTGACCAATTCTCTGTGTTGCTTTGCACTGAGACCTGTAATACGGCGGGGTATAATCTTTCCCTGATCGGTCAGGAACTTCTGGAGCTGTTTGGAATCTTTATAATCGATGTATCCTTCAATTACGCGTTTAACTCTTTTTGTAGTTTTCATTTTCTAATTAATAACTCCTAATTTTCTTCTCCGTTGATTAAATCCGATTCTTCATCGGTTAAGAATTTGTCGAAAGAATTGTCCTCAAAGCTGGAATCGTCGTTGTCGTCAACAATGCTGTCGTTGTCGGACGTATCTTCGCCGTTGTTCTGAGCCTTGTTAAATTTATTAAGAAATTGAATTCTCTTTGCTTTGATTTCGACGATGGTTCTGTTGCGGCCGTCTTCCGTTTTGAAAGTTCTGCTCTGCAACTCGCCGTCTATTAAAACGGCGCTTCCTTTTCTCAATCTGTCTCTGCAACTGTCTGCCAGTTTGTTCCAAGCTACTACACCTACATAACAAACATCTTCCTGCCATTGATTGCTGCTGTCTTTGTATCTTCTGTTGGCAGCTATGTGAAAATTAACAACAGGTGTATTGTTGGATGTTTGTCTGAAAACAGGATCCTTGGTTAAATTTCCTGCAACAATTACACTGTTAATTTCCGGCATCTTTAATTCAGCCATCGTAACCTCCATACTTAACTTGTTTTTTATTCTTTACTTTCATTGTTAGTTTCGGAGTCTCCGGAGTTTTCGTTCTCAGCAGACTCTTTTTTCTTGGCAATTGCTTCGAGAGCAAACTTATCGAGTAAAATAGTAAGGAAACGAATAATATTTTCGTCCAAGCGATAATTACGCTCGAGTTCTTTGATTAATTCAGTAGGAGCTTTAAAGCGGAAAATGGCATAATAACCGCTCTTGGCTTTTTGGATCGGATATGCGAGGCGTTTTCTGCCCCACTTGTCGATATCGAGTATTTCACCACCGTTGGATGTGATGATTTCTTCGATACGTTTTAAAATAGATTCGATTTGATCATCTTCTAGTGCGGCATTAAGAACAACCACACTTTCGTATGTTCGTATACGCATCTTTTCACCTCCCTTTGGACTTTTATGGCCCCTTAATTCTTTTAATTAAGGAGCAGGGTTAACAATTAAAATCAATTAGGCTTCAAAAATACAATAATTTTTTGAGCCGGGCAATATTTTTTTGCCCTGCGCTACTTTACATCTCCCCCGGAAGAGATTTTACTGAAATGGTCGAGCATGGCTTTGTATCCTCCCGCAACAAAATATTCGAGCAGTTGAACGGCTTTTTCGACCGATATATCGATAATTTTCAGTTCATTTTCGGAAAACGGGGAAAGGACATATTCTGACAGAGTCGATTCTGCCGGGTCTCCGATTCCGAATCTTAAACGGGGAAAATTAGTTGTTTCCAGATGTTCGATTATCGATTTCAAGCCGTTGTGCCCGCCGTCGCCGCCGCTACGGCGTATGCGCAGTTTTCCGGATTCGAGATAGATATCGTCCGTAATAACGAGCATTTCTTCTGTCGGGATTTCGTAGTTGCTCAGGAGATTTTTGGCGGCGAGACCGCTCAGGTTCATAAACGTAGTCGGTTTTACCAAAATAAAATCGGAAGACCCGATTGAGCCTTCCGATTTCAAATAGTTGTATTCGGGATTAAAATTGAGCTTTTGCAGTTTGGCAAAACGGTCAAGAACAATAAAGCCAATATTATGTCGCGTATTTTCGTATGCCTTACCCGGATTGCCGAGACCTATTACTGCGCGCAATTGAGATCTATTCCTCAGTTTCCTCTGATTTGCCTTTCGAAATCACTTCGGGTTCCATTGCTTCTTCTGTCTCTTCAGCCGGCGTTTCTTCCTGAACTCTTGCATGGACTATTGAAGCTATCACAACGTCGTCATTATGTTCGATTTTGTATTTATCCGTGACGATATCTTTAACATGTACGGATTCCCCGATTTTAAGATTTGTAATATCCACGCTAATATGTTCGGGGATATTTCCCGGCAGACATTTAATAGTAAGTTTATGCAATAACTGCTGGAGAATGCCGCCTTCTTTTACGCCGATTGAAGCGCCTTCGAGAACAACGGGTACTTCGACCTGAATTTCGTGGTCGAGAGAAATTCCCATTATGTCGCAATGAATCATTTTGTCGGTAACGGGGTCAAATTGAACGTCTTTAACAATTGCCTTGCGGGGCTGGTCTTCATCGATAACCAGATTGATAATGTGAGTTTCTGCAGTGTAGACTAACGGTCTAAGCGCCGACTCGGTTAAATAGACAGGAATCGGTTCCTGACCGCTGACATAGAATATTCCCGGTACGTTACCTGCTTTGCGTAATTTATTCACCGCGCCTTTGGTGGTAAGTACTCTGCGTTTTGCTTTGATTGTGAGTTCTGACATCGTTTATCACTCCTTTGTACTAATTTATTTATCTTTATCTATTTCGAATAATGAACTGATCGATTCGTTTCTGTTTGACCGGATTATAGCTTCGGCAAGAAGTTCCGAAGCCGTTCTTACTTCGATTTTGTCGCATTCGCGTTTTAGCGGAATACTGTCGGTTACGTATAATTTATTCAAAGGGGACGATTCGATTTTGGCAATGGCTTCGCCTGATAAAAGTGCGTGAGTTACCGCGCCGTAGATATTATTAGCGCCGTTGTCTTTCAGCGCTTTTACAGCCGAAACGAAAGTTCCTCCCGTATCGATTAAATCGTCAACAATAAGCACATTTTTCCCTTTCACATCTCCAATGAGGTGCATTACTTCAACCACATTGTGTTTTGGTCTTCTCTTGTCGATAACCACTAGTCCAGCGTTTAACCGGTTGGCATATGACCTTGCCAGTTTAATTCCTCCAACGTCGGGCGAAACCACTACTAAATCATCAATTTGATTCTTGAATAAATGAGTGAAAATCGGAGACGCATATAAGTGGTCGAACGGGATATCGAAAAAGCCCTGTATCTGCGCCGCATGGAGGTCCATCGTAATTACGCGGTCGGCGCCTGCAACGGTAATCAAGTTGGCAACCAATTTTGCCGTAATTGAAACCCGAGGCTGGTCTTTTCTGTCCTGCCGCGCGTAACCGAAATAGGGCAAAACCGCAGTAACCCGTTTAGCCGACGCTCTTTTAGCGGCATCGATCATGATCAGTAATTCCATTAAATTTTCGGCAGGGGGCTGCGTCGATTGCACAATATAAACGTCCTGTCCGCGGATATTCTGGAGAAATTTCACCCAGATTTCCCCGTCGCTGAATCGCCGGATATCGATTTTACCTTCCTTTAAGTGAAGATAATTGCATATTTTTTGCGTAAGCTCCGGATTCGATGTGCCGGAAAATATTAATGGTGCGTTTTCCAATTTCTCAGATTCGATTTATTCTTCTAAAACAAGCCACAAATATAATTAATTACTTAAGGTTAGTCAAACCGGGCATTAACGGACTCTTTTTGTAAATAGAAAAACAATCACAGTCAGCAAAACGAAAAGCGCTGCATAGTAAATCCAGGGCGGAGTTTCTTTTAATTTAAATGGTCTGTAAGTCGCCGTAATATATTTCCCGGTTCCGATTTCGTCGAGAGTATACCTCCAAGTAAGTTTATTTCGAGTAATTTCGGTGGCATTGTGGTTTAAAATTTCTCCCGGCAGGTAATAGATGAACGTCAGGGAAAAATTACCGCTTTCAAATCCGAAACCGGTAGCCACAGGTTTGATAAACTGAGAAAATACTTTTGTATTGTCGTCTATTTCTTTTATGCTAAGTTTTGAATCTCTGAATACAGGCGTGGCATTGAGTGAATCGAGATTAGTAAATTCAAATTCAACCTGGGCGTGGATTGTACTGTCGTTGTAATTACGATATGTTACCACGCTGGTCAACTTATTGAAGCCCGATGTAAATACCTTGCGCACGGAGTCCGGATTGAAAAGTCCCAACTGCTCTACGATTATCGAGTCCCTTTGAGAAGTCCATTTCATCCAATAATGAATGAACATTTTACCCGAGCCGTCCGTTTTAATTGTAGTTACCTGGGTGTAATTGAGACACCCGGTCGTCAAGAGTGATATAAACAGGAGCGCAATGGTTTTTTTCATAAATCCGGCAATTTTTTTCAGAATCAAATATGCAAAAATTCTATCTAATAAGTATAGTGTTTTTATCGGGCAATGTTTTTATTTTTAAAAGTTAATTTCACGGATTTTATGACAAATCGGGAGTAAATATGCCAACTTACGAATATAAGTGTAATGACTGCGGTTATTTGTTTGAAGAATTTCAAAAAATTTCAGACGAACCTCTCAGTACATGCCCAAAGTGCGGAGGCGCCGTAAAACGGCTTATCGGAGCCGGCGCTGGTCCAATCTTTAAGGGAAGCGGCTTTTATCATACGGATTATAAAGTCAAATCCAATTCTTCGGGAAAAGACAATTCGAAAAAAGACTGACGGCAAAGAGCTGCCTGTATAAAAGGCAGCTCTTTTTAAAAGTCTAATCCGATCGATAGGTAATATCTCGGTTTGGAGAAACCTTCCAGGTTCCATTTCCAGGCAATATCAATTTTCCAAAGGAATAGCATATAAACTCTGAATCCCACGCCGGCGCCGAGCAACAGATCGTCGGTTATCAATGTTCCTTCCTGGTTACGACCGAATAATTTTAAATTGGAATTGTCCGTCCATGCAGCGCCGGCGTCGAGAAACGCAGTTCCCAAAATATTCTGGAAAAAGAGGGGAAGAGGACCCGTAAGCAGGTATCTGATAATCGGCATTCTCAATTCCAGATTCAGAAGAGAATATTTTGTGCCAATCTGCTCGGCATAATCGTAACCTCTCATCGGCATGGCGGGCGATAAAAATGCAAAATCGGAAGCCGATTGCACGGGCACATCCTGCGTTGCGAAACTTCTGTTAATCCAGTTTTCCGTACCGCCCATAAAAAATCGCTGCGGATTGGCTCCGCCTGAATATCCGCCTGACAAACGTATTGCAAAAGAATTGTCGAAAAAGAACCTGAAATATTTTCTGTAATCCCAGTTAATCGAATAAAAACTCTGTTTTGTATTGAAAAATCCCGTATTACCGAATAATGTGACCGAATATCTGGCACCTTCGATCGGGGATGTGTAGCCCCATAAAGAATTGTCATGGACAAAGCTGACAGCCGGCACCGTATATGTCGATTTATCCACCGGTTCGAAATAGTTATCCAGATTCTCAGCCGAAACGCTCATTATGCTGAGTGAACCGTCCAGTCGATAAAAACGGTTGAACGGATAACTGAACGACGTAACCAATCCGAAATTGCGGAATCTGTATAATTCGTATCCGAAAAAGGTTGTTCGGTAAAGAAACCGCGCTGTATGAAAAGCTTCTATTCCGAAATCCATACGCTTTTCGAGGTAATAGTATGCAAGACCGTAATCGCTGTTTTTTAAGTCGACTTGCAAACTTGTAATGCCGATCAGACGGTGATTGCCAAGCACATCGCTGAATGAAAGAACAGTTGTGCCCAACAATCCGTAAAGCGTACTGTAGCCTGCGTTTGCGTAAATTAAATCGGGTGTGAAATTAACTTTATACCGGTTGACAAGATAATTGCCTTCGTCGTCGAGTTTTTCCGTAAATAATTTTTGCCTCATAATTACCTGCGTACTGTCGTTATTGTCGATTTGTCCGAAAACGTATCTGCTTAAATCATAAGAGGCAGTGTCTTGATCCTCGTTTTCTTTGTACTGTCCCACAAAAAATTTGGGAGAAGTCCGCTCGTCTGCGGAATCCTGCCGGGCTTCTTCCGCTAAATTGAGAGAATCGACTGCGACGGAATCTGTCAATACAAACACGTCCTTCCTGAACAGCGATTCCATATATTTCGTCGGTTTTAACGAATCTGCAGCTGGATTCATGTCAAAGGGATTATTCAACATAAAAAGATTATATCCCTGTTTATAGAGCGCGGTGAACACGAGTTTTTTACCGTCGTAAGAAATGGAAGGCTGACTGATTTCGCAAAGCGAATTCGTAATCGGATAGGCTTTTATATCGACAATCGATTCGGTAGAATCCGGCACAATTTTTTTACGGTAAATATTGTTGATACCGTTTCTGTCGGAAATGAAAAGAATTTCTTTGCCTTCGGGCGATACTTCGGGATACCTTTCGTTGCTTAAATCCCAGTCCGTAATTCTCTCAATTTTATATGAATCGACGTCGACCATGTAAATGTCGAGTTGATTGTAGTTATGACCGCTCATCATAAAATCGTCGGGAATCATATCGGGTTCTGTAAATTCCTGCCGGTCGGAAGAAAAAATTATTTTTGTGCCGTCGGGTGTCCATTTGGGATCCGTATCGCTGAATATGTCGTTGGTGACGTTTATCAGTTGTTTCTTTTCGAAGTCGTAGACGTAAATGTCGGATTGTTTTTCATTATGCGCCGAGAAGGCAATTCTGGAACCGTCGTGAGACCAGTCGACCGATTCAATGCCGGGGAGTCGGAAGGGTAGTTCTTCGGTTTCGCCCGTTTCCGTATTGATAACTGAAATTACGTCGTATCCGCTGCTCTTAGTCGAAAGCGCTATACGGATATTATCCGGCGCCCATGTCAGTGAAGGGTACAAAATATTCAATTCTTCGAAATCCGCCGCTTTACCGCTTTCGACCACTTTCTTTATAATTTTACCTTCGATTGCGTCCATAATATAGACATCGAGGAAAATATCTCTGTCGGAAATAAAAGCGATCTTATCGCCCTGAGGGGAAAGAGCGGGACTGGTGTTATAAAAACCGTACTGTTTCTTGTTGTCGGTTAATCTTTTGGCGAATTCGTCGGGATCTTTATAATAGGCAATATCGGGCCAATAATCTTTTTTGAGGCTTTTTTTCCATCTTTCATTCAATTCTTCCAGGTCGATACCCAGAGAAGCTTTCATTGCCGCTTCGAGCGAGCCGAGTCCCTGAATTTTATTTATTAACTCGCCAAGTTTTTCTCTGCCGTACGTATCGGCGATATATTTAAAAACCGATTGACCGCCTCTGTAGCCGAGGTATCCGCTTAATCCCTGTATATCCGGTAATACTTCGCTGATAATTGCATTTCTGATGAACATGTCGGTATAAGTTTCCCATCCCTGGGAAAAGTATTCGGCGGATCCTTCCATAAACCAATGCGGCAATTGGAGCGTAATTCCTTTGGAAATTATGTTTTGAATGGAGCCTCCGTAATACATATCCTGCATGACTGCGTGAACCAATTCGTGATGAATTACATGTCTGAATTTTTCGTAAGAACCTTCAAACGGAATAACGACTCTGTTTTTAAACGGCTCCGTAAAGCCTCCGACGCCCTGGCCGGTGTATTGATCGGTGACGTTGGTTTCCTGAAAATCGTTGTGTGAATTATAAAGTATTAATATAATCCGGTTGTTGATCTGATAATTGAAATCGTCTTCGATTCTTTTGAGCGCATCTTCCGCCGCATAAGCGGTAAATTCCGCAATTGTTTCTCCGCCGACGGCAAAATAGATGTCGAAATGTTTCGTTTGAATGTAGTACCAGTCGTATGTTTTATATTGAACCTTGTTTTGCCCGAATTGCGGGTAAACCACGGCTTGTACGAACAGCAGGAAAAAAAACATAAATTTTTTCATTGTCTCAGCTCCGGACAATTAATCGATTAAAATAAAATCAATTTCGCGTTTTTCTTCATCGAGTCGAATAAGTTGCACTTTTATTTTATCTCCGAGACGAATGCTTCTGCCTGTGCGTTTTCCGATGAGCAGATAATTCTTCTCGTCGAAGATATAGTAGTCGTCTTCCATATCTCTCAATTTTATCAGGCCTTCGGCCAGGGTGTCTTTTAATTCGACGAAAATGCCGAAGTTGGTTATACCGGATACAACTCCTTCGAATTCTTCTCCGAGTTTACCTTTCAGATACTCGATTTGTTTCAATTTAACCGACAATCTTTCGGCGCTTAATGCGTCGCGCTCTTTGGCGGAAATATGTTCGCAAATTTCCTCCAACTCGTCGATATGAAATTTTGTCTTTTTGTTTTTTAAGAAATCATAAATAAGCTTGTGCACCATCAGGTCGGCAAAACGTCTGATAGGAGAAGTAAAATGTGTGTAATATTTAAAGCCCAAACCGTAATGCCCTATATTATTGGTAGAATAGACTGCTTTAGCCATCGATCTGATTGCGACTTCGTTTATAACCGCTTCTTCTTCGCTTCCTTTGGCTGCATCGAGAAGTTTCTGGAATTCCATCGGTTTATTTGCCGCATTGGGGTCAAAAGAATATCCGAGTGATTTGACAAATCGAGCGAATTCATTAATCTTGTCAGGGTCGGGTACGTCATGAACCCTATAAATAAACGGATACTCGTCCGATTTTTTATGACGCGACGGTTTTACGTGACGAGCTACTATCTGATTAGCAAGCAACATGAATTCTTCCACCAGATTATTGCTCTCTTTTATCTCTTTGATAAGTATATCTACAGGTTTGCCGTTTTCATCCAGTTTAAAGACAACCTCAGGCTTGAAAAAGTTTATGCTTCCTTTCCTTATTCTTTTTTGCTTCAGTTTTTTTGCCAGTTTGTTCAGCAAAAGAAGCTCGTCTTTAAAGTCTCCTTTTCCGGTATCCAGAATTTCCTGCGCTTCGTCGTAAGTAAATCGTCGTTTGCTGTTGATGACAGTTTTAACAATTTCGTAACTCTCAATTTTTGCATTGGGAGTCATTTCAACTATTACGGAATAGGTAAGTCTGTCGGCGCCGGGATTGAGCGAGCAGATTATATTGGATAGTCTTTCCGGCAGCATCGGAATAACTTTACCTACGATATAGACGCTGTTGCCTCTTTCCAGAGCTTCATCGAACAGGAAGGAGTCGTCGTGGATGTAATGACTTACATCTGCGATATGAATGCCCACTTCGTAATTGCCGTTGGGCAGTTCTTCTACGGAAAGAGCGTCGTCGAAATCTTTCGCGTCGTCGGGATCGATCGTAAAAACGTTCTTGTTTCTGAAATCGACCCGTCTGGCAATTTCTTCCTCCGGAATTGTATCGGTTATGGAATTGGCTTCTTTGATTACTTTTTTCGGGAATTTGTATTTAAGTCCCAGCTCTCTGGCAATCGAGGCAATTTCGGTGTCGTACAGACCCGCTTTGCCCAGAACTTCAATAACCTGTCCTTCGGGATTCAGATTGTGGGATTTCCATACGATATTTCCGACAACAACTTTATCGCCGATTTTCGCGCCTTTTAGTTTCGCCTGCGGAATGTAGACGTCGCGGTGTATAGTCGGGTCGTCGGGTTCCACAAAAAAGAAGGAGTCGCTTTTTTTCAAAACCCCGACTATCTGATTGCGTTTCCTTTCAATAACCTTTGTAATTATTCCTTCAATATTTTTACCACGTTGCTTTTCGAGCAATTTAACCTCTACGAGATCGCCGTTCATGGCCGTATTGAGGTTTTTACCGGCGACGAAGACGTCGTTTCTTTTAATGTTTTTCAGAATAACGAATCCGTAGGCTCCGCTGTCGACTATTTGAAGTGTGCCAACCAAATTTTGGGGTTCGGAGGAATTGAGCAAATAGCGTTTACCCAATTTGGTTAAATATCCTTCCTCCGTAAGTTTGAATAAAATATGCTTTAATTCGGCATATTCGTGTTCAGAGGAAATATTTAATTTTTTTGCTAGATCCTTGGCTTTAATTTTAAGCCCGGGATGCTTCTTAAAGAAGGCTTTGATTTTGTTTTTCATTAGAATTCGAATTTATATTTGAGTGCCAGTTCATTAACTTTTTCGTCCAGTCCAGGAGTTTGAATGATCGGATCTTTTCGTTCCAATCGAATAAGGAAACTAGGATTGAACGGGTATTCTATTTTTATGTTTGCTTTATTAATGTTTTGGAAAATCTCTGTAGTTCCGCCAAAACTATAACGCAAGTTCTGAATTTTTCCGGAAAAACGAAACTTCGTTTGATCGCCGGTTCTGCTAATTTGTATATTATTAACCAGATCACCCACCGCCGAGTTCACAAAATTGGTCAGGAGCGAACCGAGGAATGAGGTGGCTGTGCTCTGGAAATCGCTCAGAATTCCCGCAGTCTCGGCTCTGTCCTGCGCGGTTAAGTCATTCTTGAATTTTCCGAAAAGTATAAAAGAAAAGGCGTCCGAGTAATCGTATTTGGTTTCCCTAACATTATTTTGAATGTTCTTTTTGCCCACGTAGATTGCAATGCTTTCCGGATTGTTTACCAGGTTTTTGCCGATTGCGGAGATGGGTCCTTTTATGAAAATTTTAATTGCCACTTCTTCCGGAGTTGCATCCGGGTCGGAGGGCGGTATGTAATCGTTAATATATGTCGCGGTAATATCCAGATAAGGTTCTGAGATGCTGCTTTCAAACCGGATAATTCCTTCGGCGTCAAAGGTTTTGAAGAATTCCAGTTTGGAGCCGTTTAAGAGTTCAAAGACTCCCTGGGCGCGCGTGTTGCCGGAAATGCTCTCGTAAGTCATATCCCCCCGCGTTTCAACAATCAGTCTTTGATTTGCAATTTGGGACAGAATAAAGACCATCTGAGCGCGGTCGGACACTCTGATCCCCAATGAATAGTCGACGTCTATCGAGGATTTCCGACCGCTCATTAAATCTTTGCGAAGTTTTTTCTCCTGTTCCAGAACTTCCTGAAATTTCAACAGTTCTTTGTCGATTTTCGATGAGTCGACCAGGAAAACAATTCGATAATCGTTGTTTTGCGTTCTTCCGGTTTCTTCACCGAGCGTGTAATATAAATTGGCATTATTAACCAGAACGTTTCCCCTTATGAAAATACGGTCGTCGCGCCACGTTAATAGCCATTCCGGATCGGTTTCGATAGTAAGGTTGCCGTACATTTGAGGGCTAACGGTTTTGGAATTCTCATTCAGTACGGCTAATTTACCCCTGGCATTGACGGATAAGTCTTTCAATGAAAATCCTTGCATCAACATGGTTCCCTTGCCGTTAATAGTACCACCGTCCTTGACGCCGCCGGCATTCGAGATATAGAGTGTGTCGATTTCGATTTTTTGATCCTCGAGCCGGAAACGAAGCCCGAAAGAATAGTTGATATTGTTGGCCATAAATTTAAACGAGCCGTCGTTCACGGATAAATTACCGTAGTAGCGTGGATTGTCAATACTGCCTCTGAGTTTAATATCCGATAGAAGCAATCCGTCCTGATTTTCAATGCCCGGAAAAATTTTACCGAGCGTTTTCAGATTAAAATTATCGGAGTAAATATTTATTTTCATTTCCTTATCCGCCGGCACTCGCTCGTCTACCTTCGTAAAAGCAAGGTCGTATGGTATCGTTCCATTAATGGTCATTGCGGGCTTATTATAATTATAAGTAGAATCCGTAAATATCAAATCGGCGCTAATAATTTTATTTCCGTAATTTAATTTGCCTTCCATCTTACCTAGATTATAGCCGGAATAATAGATCGATTTAAGATCAATTTTCGAATCGATTAACGGGGAATTGAGATTGCCCCGGATATCCGCGTAAAGACTGCAATTAATATTAAGAAGCGGGTCCTCGCCCCCGAGAAAATATGCGCTCATTATTTTCCCGGACAGTTTATTGAGCTCGATAGAGATATTCTGATTGCGTTCGTTGTCGATATATCCTGAAGCGGCGAGGTATGTGGTGTCGCTCCATAAATTCAGATTTTCAAAACGGAAATTTTTATCGTCATAAACGGCTCGGATTGTGTCTTTGTTTTTCCACTCAATATCTTTATACCTGATCATAAGGTTGTCTATATTGAAATATTTGGTGGTAGGCGACGTAGTAAGATAGCCTTCGGCATGAGCCGAAGCGTAATCCTCAATGTCTGCCGATAAATTATAAAACAATTTGCTCTGATTGAATACGAGGTCGGTTGTAATATTTTTGACATTCGTGCCGCTGTAAAATCTTTTCGATGAAAACGACGCTATTCCGAATAATTTATCGAACGAATTGTAATAATTATTCCTGATGAAATTGACGTCTGCTTCAACATCCGACAGATAGATTGTCGATTCTTTGTCCAGTAGAATAATATAATCGAGATTCATCGACGTGTTGATTGAAAAATTCGGGGAGTTATTTTTTACAGCGCCGTAGCCCGTTCCTGAAATGTCGAGATTTTCCTTGCCTATGAGCGCGGCTACAATTTCGAAATTCTTGAATGTGAAATTAAAATCGAACTCTATATTTTTCTTGATTACGTCCGGCAATTCAATTTCCACCGAATCCGTAACTTCTTCTTCGTAGACTATATTTATCGGATTTACGTTTTCAATTTTTTCTCTGAAGATTCGTATGATTGTATTAGTCTGGTAATTTACGAGCTCGATGGCGTCGTTCAACGAAAAATTGCCTTCGATATTGAAATCCAACAAATCTGAGTTGATGTTTATCGCGCGGTAATCTTTCCTGTTGACAAGCTTCAAATCCAAATTGGCATAATCTATGAACTTGTTATTAATCGAAGAAGAATCGATTCCGAACGAGAATGTGCCGGTTATGCTGTCTGGATTAAAATTCATGCCGTCGGCTCTGAAATAAAAATTGAGATCGCTTTTGTAATTTTCGTCGTTGTTGAATTGGGATAAATCCAGGTTATTCAGCCTTCCGACTAAAAAGTAGCGGGGTACGTAATCCTGAAGAAAAGTAAGATTGCCTTTGATATCGAGCCGCGCCGCCGCGCCCGAGGCGGTCGCGTCGAGTTCGATTTCGCCATTGGAAGCCGTAGAGCTTATTTTGAAATCGGATACGGGAACGTTGTTGATGTACGAGTCGCTCCCTTCCAACTTTAGCATAGTATTGAGCTCCTTAAGGCTAAATGAACTGCCTGCGATAGCTCCTTTGCCGTTTATGCGCGTCGGCATATTTATAACAGGCTGCAGGTTGAGATTCTTTACGATAAAATTAATATTGTATTGCACCGGAGATTTACTCAGGTTCAACGCGCAATCGAGTTCGAGGCCTTGACCCCTTCCCGTTTCGGCGGCAAGTTTTGCCTTGAAATTAGCAGGATAGCCGTGATAATCAACATTGAGATTTGTAAGTCTTAGTTTATTAAAACGGGGAAGCTTGAGAGAGGGGAGCAGCCTCAAAACGTTTTCGTAAACTATCGAAGAATTCTTAATGTTCGCGTCGATATATAATTCAGAAGGGCGATGCAAATTTCTGAGGTATCCGCTGAGATTTAAATCCGTGTCCGAATAATTGAGTGAAAGTTTATCGATCCTGATGTTGCCGAATTCTCCTTTTGCATCGAGCGCGAGCGACGGTCTCCCTTTTAGTATTTCGGTGCTCTTGATGAACGACGAAAGATCGTCGAAGTCAAACGCTTTGATATCGGCTTTAAGCTCTACGGGGTACGACTTGAAATTCTCCAGATTAATATCGCCGAAAATATTCAGACTGTCGAGTCGCGCGCTGATAGCGATATCGGAACGTTCAGTGACAAGATTAAAATTCGTTACCGAAGCGTATTTACTCGTCGCTTCGAATATGCCGCTCAGATTTTTAATCGAAAAATTATTGAAATTACTCGTCAGCGACATCGACTTTACATTCAGCATATAAGCTTTTTCAGAAGGGGAGAGGAACGCCTCGGCTTCCAGATTCATGTTTGCAATTCTTAAATCGTCGGCGTTAAATTTTTTATAAACCGAAATCGATCCCCGGCGGTCGTATCTCTGCATTCTGAAATTGAAGTTTACCAGACTTATTTTGGGCGCTATTATTTTGAACGTAAACTCGGACGAAGTAGCGTCTTCTTTCTCTTTCGGCTTGAAGAGAGCCGAATAATTCCATGCGCCGGTTTCGTTTTGTAATAGATTGACTGAAGCATTGTTTAATTCCGCTTCCCTAATGTAAATCCGTTTCAATAAAAGTTGTAAGGGACTTGTTTTAATAATTAATTTGTCCGCATACAATAGGGTATCCTTGTCGACGGTCAAGAGAGGTTTGTTGATAAAGAGCGAGGTTAATATTGTGCCTTCAATGTTTTCAATCGATAATTTTGCATCTGTATTCGAATTGACGATATCAATCAGATTATCTTTGAGATAATCCCTGAAAGTGCGGGTTTGCGAAAAACCGATGAAAAGAACAATCAGTCCAACAATAAGCAATGCGGCGGCAATAAAAAAATTTACAATCCTTCTGAATAAGGATTTTTTCGATTTGTTCTTTTCAGCCGGCATTATTTATACCGATCTAAAATAGTATTTATAATGTTCGATGTAGATTGAATGTTGACGAATTCGATAGTTTCAACTGCGCCGCCGTTGTTTTCCACAATATCCGCGCCTACGATTTTATCCTTTGACCAATCCGCTCCTTTAACCAGAATATCCGGCACAAGTTTTTTTATTATCTCGTAAGGAGTGTCTTCTTCGAACACAGTCACATAATCGACCGGTTTGAGATTCGAAATAATAAAAGTTCGTTCTTCCTGTTTTAGTATCGGTCGTTTTTCGCCTTTAATTCTTCTTACAGATTCGTCCGAGTTGACGGCTACAATCAAAATATCGCCCAATTGTTTTGCTTTAATTAAATAATCGATGTGACCGGCGTGAATTATATCGAAACATCCGTTTGTGAATACAACTTTTTTGTTCTGAGCTGCCAATTGCTCTCTGATTTTTATAAGTTCTTCCTGCGATAAAATTGCGTTCATTTTTTTAATTCTTCCTTAACTGCGTTAATCAAGTCGTCGATATTTATCGGAACTATGCCTACTTCCTGGCATACAATTCCGCCGGCGTAATTTGCCAGGTAAGCCGCGTTGTAGATATCAATCCCAGCGGCGAGCGCTATTGTTATTGTTGAGATTACGGTATCGCCCGCGCCGGAAACATCCGCAACTTTCCGGGCTTTGGTAGGCACGCGTTTCTCGGGTTTTCCTTTTTCAAACAACGCTATGCCGGCTTCGCCTAAAGTTAATAAAATATAACGAGCATTTAAATTGTGGAGAAGTTTTTCGCCTGCTATTGATATGTCGTCGTCGCTCCGGAGCTTCATACTCAATGCGTCTTCGGTCTCTTTTCTGTTGGGTTTGAATACCGTTACGTTTTTGTATTCGAAAAAGTTATTGAACTTGGGATCTACGGTTATAATTTTGTTCTCTTCGTTAGCTTTCTTAATAACTTCTCTTATAAGATTCTGAGTAAGTACGCCTTTGTTGTAATCCTGCAGAATTATAGCGTCGATGTTGGAAAAGTCGTTTTTGATATAATCGATAATTTTCTTTTCTATCGATTTGGAAAGGGGAGCGGTCGATTCTTTATCGATACGCACAACCTGCTGACTGTGAGCGATCACTCTTGTTTTGGACGTGGTCGGTCTCGATTTGTCGGTGAAAATTGCTTCGTCGGAAATTCCGGTGTCGCGCATCAATTTTTTGAGGAGTTTGCCTTCGGAGTCGTCGCCGATTATTCCTATTGGCAGAGGCGTTCCGCCGAGCGTTAAAATATTGTACGCTACGTTTAAGGCGCCGCCGAATCTAGAAAATTCGTTGTCGACTTCGACTACCGGCACCGGAGCTTCGGGAGATATTCTGCTGACTTTCCCTTTGTAATAACTGTCGAGCATCATGTCACCGATAACCGCAATTCTTTTGTTTTTGAATTTTTCTTTCAAGGACAGCAGTTCCTTGTGGGAAATATTTAACATTGTCAATCTCCTATTTCCATAGCGCTAATTCGTTAATGAAATTTATTCTAATCAAACCGTCGTCGGTTCCGAGCCATAAATATCCGCCGTCGAAGAACAATTTGTTGACGGTAGACGGAATCCTGTCGTCGCGAACGGGAAGTATCTGATTATTTAATCTGTTAATCAATACAAGTCCCCTGCCGTAAGGCTCTTTTGTTTGAATGCCGAACTGATAAAGCGAAGCGCAGATGTAATTTCCTATCAGTGCAAGGTCGTAGACCCCGTTTCCCGTCAGTCCGTTTGTAACGTCGAAGCGAAGCCAGTTGTTGATCCTGTCGTATCTGAACAGTCCGCCTGTATTGAATTCCGGGCGTTCTTCGGTTATGAATTCATCGAGTCCAATCCATAAATAATCGCGTTCGGATAGAATCGATGATATCGAAATTTGTTCCCCTTCGCCGTTGAAATAGTTATATCTGTTGTCGAAAAAAACGATTGCCGAAGGATCGTTCAGGTCTTTCGATTTATAGTATCTGTGCAATCCCGCTTCGGTTCCGAACCAGACGAGGGAATCGCCTTCAAGTTTTATTGTCTTAATCATATTCGACTGATTGTTGCCCCCGACGGTCAAATCGTAGTCGGTATATCGACGCGTTTTCAAATCGTATTTTGTCAGATATTTGAACCTGCCGATCCAAACTGAGTTTTCGTAAGGATCGTATTCAATGGAGCGAATCCAGTTGGCTAATTGCCCGCCGAGTCCGAATTTTCTTTTCGACCAGTTTTTCCTCCTTTTGTCGTAAGTGAACAATCCGTCTATCGAACCCGCCCATACGTAGTCTTTATTCGATGTAACGCAAAAAAAGTAGTCGTGTTGAATGTTGCCTTTTGATGTCGAAAAATGCTGCCATTGACCGTTTTGGAACAGAAAAATGCCGCTTCCGTTTGTAGTTACCCATAAATTCTGTCCGTCTTTATGGATATCGGTAATGTTAGCGCCTTTCAAAAAAAAATCGAACTTGTCGCCGTCCTGTTGCGCGACAATAAGCGATGCATAAAATAGAAAATATAGAATAATTTTTTTCATAGTCGCATGGAATTTACGAAAATTACGAATGGAAAAATAATATTATGATTGTTGGAATAAAAACGCGCTTTTAGAATTTTTTACCGATTCGAAATTAATTCCCCAGAATTTTGAAAAGCCTTCTTTAAGACATTCGCTTAGTCTGCCGTAATCCGTTTTAGTGTTAGTGATCGATTCTATTTCGATGGTCTTATCGTCCATTTCTTTAGATAGCGATCTACGCGTCGGATCGTCGACGGATACAAATTCCGGAAGCCGCCGGTGAAACCGCCCGCATAAAATTGAGCCGTGCTGCAATATCACTTTATCCATTTTGCGTTGAGCGCTTCCTACAATTTTTTTTCCGCGGAATTTTATTTCGTTCTTTGCCGCGCTGCCGAAGCAGAGGACGCCTTCCGGTTGTCGAAGCAAGGAAGGGAAGTGAGGATTTTCGTCTTCCAGCTTAAGCTCCTCGAAAACCGGATCGTATAGTTTCAGCCCTTCAATCAGAGCGAGCGAAACCGCTTTGTATATTTTTTTCGGAGTTAAATCGTGCGAGTAAGGTATAATTACCGAATATGTAATTTCTTCGGCATGTAAAATAGCCCTGCCGCCCGTAGGTCTTCGTACGATATCGATCGATTCTTTAGAAGTTCTTTCCGTATCGATATCTTCGAATTTCTGATTGGCGCCCAGAGAGATGCAGTAAGGATTCCATCCGTAGAGTCTGAAAAATGCTTCGTCCTGGCCGCAGGAGCGGGCAAGAGAAATATCGATGTCCATGTTTTCTCTTCCGGTCTGAACGCCGTATTCAATCAAATGCCACTTCATCTTCGCAATATTCCACGCTTGGAAGTTTCGATGAATTTGACAATCGACCCGACGTATTCATTGGATTGAAATTCGGATTTCAATTTATCGAGAGCGTTACGAAAAGTAAGCCCCGACAAATAGAGAATTCTGTACGCTTCTTTGATGGCGTTTATCGAATCGTTCGAAAAATTCCTTCGGCGCAAACCGACAATATTGAGACCCATATAGCGAGCCGGATAGCCGCTGGTCATTACAAAGGGCGGCACATCCATATTGACCATCGAGCCGCCGCCGACCATTGCATGTTGACCGATTTTACCGAATTGATGAACGGCGCTCAATCCGCCTATTATAACATTGTCTTCTATCGTAACGTGGCCTGCTATCTGAACTCCGTTTGAACAAATTACTTTATTGCCGATAATGCAGTCGTGAGCTACGTGTGTGTATGCCATCAATAAACAATTCTGACCTATTACAGTTTTCCCCCTAGCCGTGGTGCCTTTGTGGAGCGTGGCAAATTCGCGCACTATCGTGTCGTCTCCGATAAAGAGAAAAGTTTCTTCTCCGTTGTATTTCAAATCCTGCGGTAAATTGGATACGGAAGCGCCCTGAAATATCTTAACTCGATTGCCTATTCTTGCTCCGTTATAGATGCATGCGTTTTGCCCGATTATTGAATCGTCGCCGATAATAACGTCGTCTTCGATTACGGCAAAAGGGCCAATGCTTACATTGCTGCCGATCTTAGCGTTCGGACTTACAATGGCAGTAGGATGAATGGTTGCTGGCATAAAATTTATGAATCTTGTTTTTTGTTTTCTTTGTCGATAATAGCTCCCATAAATTCGGCTTCGGCAACGAGCGTGCCGTCGACGTAGGCAGCCGCTTTAATCGAAAAGTATTTCGATTTTTTAGATATCAGTTCGGCTTCCATTACCAGTTGGTCGCCCGGGACTACGGGTTTTCTGAACTTTGCATTGTTAATGCTCATAAAATAGACCAGATGATTGTCGGGATCGATGAAAGAATTGAGCACCATTATTCCGCTTACCTGAGCCATTGCCTCTACAATCAAGACTCCGGGCATAATCGGTTGTCCCGGGAAATGTCCCTGGAAGAACGGCTCGTTAATCGTAACCGATTTTACGCCGACAACTCTTTTATCGAGCTCGAGATCGATGATTTTATCTACCAGAAGGAACGGATATCGGTGAGGCAGTATACGTTGGATTGCATTGGCGTCGAAAACTACGCCTTCTTTTTTTACGAACTGATATTTTTTTACGAGTTTTTTCTGTTGATAGAGCGCTCGTATCTTCTTTGCAAATTCGACATTGGCTCTGTGACCGGGACGCGCTGCAAGTATTTGAGCTTTTATCGGAGCTCCTATTAGTGCCAGGTCGCCCAGCATATCGAGCAGTTTATGACGAACGGGCTCGTTCTTGAAACGTAATTTATTATGGGAAAGAAATCCTTCGTGCGTAACCGATACGTCTTCCGGAAGTTTGAGTTTTCCTTTAAGCCGCTTGAGTCCTTCTTTGTCGAGATCGTGATCCACAATTACAACGGCGTTGTCGATATTTCCGCCTTTGATAAGCCCCTGATCGGCCAACATTTCGACTTCGCTTAAAAAGCAGAATGTACGAGCCGGAGCAAATTCTTTCACAAATTCTTTTTCGAGATTGAACATGCCTGTATGTTGACTGCCGAGCGCCGGATTTTGATAATCGACCATAATGGTGATACGGTAATCGTTTAACGGCAGGGCGACTATATCAATTCCGTTTTCTTCGTCATGATACATAACTTCCTGGTCGATAACAAGGTAATCTTTGGGAGTGTCCTGAGTGACAAATCCCGCTTCCAATAATTTTTCAACGAAAGGCATTGCGCTGCCGTCTCCGACAGGCGGTTCAATGCCGTCGATTTCAATGATAATATTGTCGATTTGAAGACCGACTATAGCGGCCAGTACGTGTTCGACGGTGTGCACTTTGGCTTCGCCTACGGCTAAAGTGGTTCCTCTGGAAAGATCTACCACATAGTCGACAGTCGCCGGAATTTCCGGATTTCCTCCGAGATCTACTCTTACAAATTTGATTCCGTGATTGTCAGGAGCCGGTTTGAAAGTAATGGTGCATGAAGTTCCCGTATGAAGTCCCGTACCGGAAAGAGAAACGGGCTTTGCGATGGTGCGCTGGAGTTCGAGCATTAATTACCTTTCATTAATTCTGAAATTTGACTCTCCAAAAATGCAATTTTTTCTTCTAATTTCTTAATTTTTTCTGCATACTTCGGCAGGTTTCTCATGTGGGCTTCCATATGAAGCTGATGGGACATTTCCTGGGCGGGAGTTCCTCTGTATTTACCGGGTGTTTTTATCGATTTGGATACTCCGGATTGCGCTCCTATAATCACTCCGTCGGTTATTTCAATATGTCCCACAAAGCCTGATTGGCCGGCTATCATGCAATGCTTACCGATTTTAGCGCTGCCCGAAATACCGGCTTGCGCGGCTATGGCGGTATGCTCGCCGATCTGAACATTGTGAGCGATTTGTACAAGATTATCTATCTTTACTCCTCTTCTTATTAAAGTGGAGCCGATAGCGGCTCTGTCGATCGAAACGTTCGAGCCGATTTCCACGTCGTCTTCGATAACCACGTTTCCAATTTGCGGAACCTTTTCGTATTCGTGCTTTTGATTCATTACGTATCCGAATCCGTCGGAACCGATGCATGAGTTCGAGTGAATTATTACGTTATTGCCTACGGAAGTATTTTCACGAATAGTTACGTTCGGGTAAATCAGGCAATTATTGCCGACCGTGGAATTTTCCATAACCACAGTGTTGTGCAGAATGACGGAATTATCTCCGATTTTACATCCGGAAGAAATCACTACATTTTTCCCGAGCGTAACATTTTTCCCGAGAATGGCGGTATTGTCGACCGATGCAGAAGGATCGACGCCCTGAACGTGTATTTCGGGTTTTAGGAAAGTCGAAATGATTTTTTGTATAGCGACATTCGGATTGTCAATTTCGATGTAACTCAGGTCGGAGCGAGATTTTTTGAATTTCGGACTGATGATTACAGCCGAAGCTTTCGTCGTTTCGAGATATTTTTCGTAAGCCGGCAGGTAGAGAAAAGTGAGGTCGCCTTCGCCGGCTTCTTCTATCTTTGCGATGTTAGATATTTCCAGGTCGGGATTGCCAATAACAATGCCGCCGACAAAGTCGGCGGCGTCTTTCAATTTTATTTTCATAATGACTTATTTTAATTTTTCTAAAACTAGATTAGTCACGTCGTATTCTTCTTTTGCGTAAAGGAACATAATGTCGCCGCTTTTATCGAAAATAAAGTCGAAATCATTTTCTTTTGCCACTTCTTCGATCGCATTGAAAATTCTGTTTAAAATCGGTTTGTCGAGCTCCTCTTTCTTCTGGAAGAGTTCGCCTCGTACGCCGAATTTTTCTTGTCTGAATTTGGAAATCTGTTCTTCCAATTGAACCAACTCTTTTTCGATTTCGACCCGCTTCTGTTCGCTCAAAATTAATTTGCGCTTTTCGTAATCTTCGTATTTGGTTTTCCAGTCTTTTTCCATTTTGTTCAGCTCTTCCTGCCATTCTTTAATGATGGCGTCGAGTTTTTTCTGAGCGTCCTGAGCTTCCGGTAACTGGCTCATAATTGCTTCACTGTCGACATAACCGATTTTCAGTTGCGCAAAAGAGACCGTAGAGAAAGCAAGTATTAATAATAATATTTTCTTCATAACCTTAACTTTTATTTTTTGCCTCTTTTAAGAAGATCGAGCACTTTGAACGTAATATCGAACTGCGGATCGGCATAGAGAACCACTACGTCGCCCGCTTTGTCGAGTACGTAATGCATTCCTTCTTCTTTGGCAATCTGTTCGATAGCCTCGAATACTTTTTCTTTAACTGGAGCCATAAGCTGTTCCTGACGCAGGAAGTATTCTCCGTTCGGTTGAGAGAATTTTTGTTCTCTGAATTGCTGTATTTTTTGATCTTTTTCGACGAGTTTTTGCTGAGCTTCTTTTTGTTTGTCGGGAGTCATGGTTTGCGCTTGTTTCTGAAATTCGGTGTAAGCTTGTTGAAGGTCTGCGGTCATACTGTCCACTTGTTGTCTCCACTTTGAAACCAATGCTTCCAAGTCGCTTTTGGCTTTGATTGCCGCAGGATACTGAGCGAGTATAGTTTCGGAATCGACATATCCAACCTTTAATTGAAATGGCTGCGTTTGTCCAACTGCCACAGCCGCCGAAATGAGAAGGAGTAATAATACTTTTTTCACGATAACCTCATTGTTTTATTTATTGATAGATTATAAACCTTGTCCGAACTGAAAATGGAAAATCCACTGCGGGTCTTTCCCGTCGACGCTTCTGCGGTCGAAGCCGTATCCGTAATCGAAGCCGATCAGTCCGATCGGATTAATTAAAATTCGGGCGCCGATGCCGACAGAGCGTTTCAAATCGAATAAATTCGTTTGTTTAATGTCGAAATATACATTACCCGCTTCGGCAAATGCCAAAAGATAAATAGGAATCGGCTCCAGCGCAAGAGCGGCTCTCAATTCCAATGTATTTTTAAACATAACTCTGCTGCCGATAATATTGCCTCCGCTGCTGACGACTCCAAGGCTTCTGTCTTCGTATCCGCGCAGCGGCACCGTGGCGATAATCATTCCGCTGCCGCCCATATAATAGAAATCGAACGGATTAATGTTTCTGTAATCGCCCAAATTATGAATGTATCCGAGCCGCAATCCGTTATAAAGAACTATTCTGTTCGTGTTAAAGAGCGATTTATACCAATCCGTGTTCAATTCCACTTTATAATAATCGACGTTTCCGGGTAAAATGGGACCGCCCGAGAGTTCCAAATTCAATGCAAATTTTGACCCGCGGGAAGGGAATATTGGATTGTCGATATCCGTACGGGATAAAACGGTACTCAGAGTGTATTGCCTGGTCAAACCTTCGGGATAGATTCCGGCTCCGTCAATAATGTTGTTGTACTGAAATTTAAAACCGCCTTGTATATAGAAATAATCATCGGGCCAAGTAAGGCGTCTTCCGACCCGGAATGAAATACCGGACTGCCGCATGTCGTAAACATAACGTTGGCGTGTGTCGTAAAGGTCGAAACCGACGGAAGTGGGCGTATCCATC
The DNA here is from genome assembly GCF_049325435.1 of Melioribacter sp. NCBI lineage: Bacteria > Pseudomonadati > Ignavibacteriota > Ignavibacteria > Ignavibacteriales > Melioribacteraceae > Melioribacter > Melioribacter sp. The sequence continues at coordinate 146,788 of NZ_JBMOLD010000012.1, forward strand.
AGCCACGGCTCGGTAAAACCGAGTGTAAATGTTCGGTAGAAATTTCCGACGCCAAACTGCCAGTTGAAATTCAGAATTTGACCGCCGCCCATCTGAAACGGCTCGGTAATCGAAAAGTTCGTTAGAGTAAATCCGATTGCGCCGCTGAATCCGAAAGCGCCGCTGTAGCCGACCGACGCATTTAAGTAATCGCTCGATTTTTCCTGTACCTTATAAATCAAATTTACAGTGCTGTCGTTTGCCGGTCGATAATCGAAACCCGATTTATATAGTTCTTCGGCGTTAAAGTATTGAAGGTTGGCTAATTGCTGCAGACTTCTCAATATTAGCGCGCGGCTGAAATAATTCCCCGGAATTGTATATAACTCGCGCCTGATTACTTTGTCCTTGGTTTTGTCGTTTCCCTGAATATCCACCTTGCCTATCTTAAATCGATTGCCTTCGTTGACCGTAATAATTATATCGACCGAATCTTCGGCAACTTTAACTTCTTTTGCCTGAAGATTGAATCCGAGATAACCGTTGTCCTGGTAGAGCGACGAAACGTCGGTTTGTTTTTCGTTATAATGCAGATTTGTGTTGAATTTTTCGTAATCGAAAATATCGCCTTTGCGAAAGTCCAGACGCGTCGAAAGAACGTTATCGCCGTAAACGGTATTGCCTTCCCAAACCAAATTTCGGACTTTATACTGAGGACCTTCGTAAACGTCGATGACAATGTGAAGGTCTTTCTTGTCGTTCGAGTAATATATCGAATCTTTTAGGATGACGAAATCGCGGTAACCGTTTTTCTGGTAGAATTTGGTAAGCAGCGTTTTGTCTTTTTCGTAGTCTTCCTTTTTGAAATTTCCCGAAGACCAGAATTTCCACCATTTTTTGATTTTGGTTTCTTCAAATTCGCTTATTAAATCGTCGTCGTCGAAAGCTTCGTTGCCGTTAAATACGATGCTTCGCACTTTGACTTCTTCGCCTTCGTCTATGTCGAGGACTACTAAAGTTCTGCGTTTGATTCTCTCTACGGAGTTAATCGAAACCGCTTTTTCCAGGTCGTACGCGGTTTCGTAAAAATCGTCGGGGTCGTCTCTGTTTTGCCAGGTAATAGTAATCTCGTCGTCGGAAGTATCGGCGTCGAAAAAGTTAAAATAGAGCGGTTTGATGCTGGCGTTTAAATGTCCTTCGTCGACGTAGAGATCGTAAATTTTTGTTATTATTTTTTGTACTTCCTGAGGTTTGAGAGTTTGTCCCCGGACTATAGTAATTACTTTGTTGATATCCGATTCGCTCAGTTCGTCGTTGCCTCGGATTTCAAACTTTTCGAGCCGGGGATATTCTTTAACAATAATTTTCAGAAAAATCCCATTGTCAATTTTCTTTTCGGTAATGATCTGCACGTCTTCAAAAATGCCGAATTTCCATAAATTCTGGATGGCATTGTTCGTTTGATCGCCCGGAATTGTAATATCGTCGCCCACTTTAAGACCGCTGCTTGCGATTATAGTATTCGGGTCGGCGGTATTGTTTCCTTCTACGGTTATACCCAAAATTTTATAGGTGTTTCTTTGATACTGAGGATAAATTAAGGACGACGTAATCGCCAGAATAAAGAGACTAAGCTTCAATAATTTTTTTGTTATCGCCATTATTATTTCTGTTAATATTAAATAAACCGTTATTTTTGATTTGCTCGCTTACCATACCGAATCTTCTTTCTCTCGATTGATAATCGGTAATGGCTTCGAGCAGATGCCTGCATCTGAAGTCGGGCCATAGAACTTTGGAAATGAAAATTTCCGAGTAAGCAATCTGCCATAACAAAAAGTTGCTGATGCGGAATTCGCCGCCGCTGCGAATCAACAAATCCGGGTCAGGCAAACCTGCGGTATTTAAATAATCGGATACCAGTTTTTCATCTAGTTCGTTTTTATCGACTTTTCCGTTTTCAACCTGCTCGATTATAGTCTTTATAGCTTGAACAAGTTCCCATCTGCCGCTGTAACTGAGAGCAAGATTGAGAGTCATTTTGGTGTTGCCGGCGGTTTTGGCAATTGCGTTGTCGAGTTCGTTTCTTACAATGTCCGGCAGAATGTCTTTATTTCCGATGGTAGTAAGACGAATATTGTTTTGATTGAGTTCGTCGGTTTCGGTCTGAAGACTTTTAACTATGAGCCTCATCAAAGTGGAGACTTCGTCTTTCGGGCGGCGCCAGTTTTCGGTCGAAAAAGTATAAAGCGTAAGGACGTCCACGCCGAGCGCTACGCAAGCTTCTACTACTAAACGAACTATCTCGACGCCCTTTCGATGACCTGCTACTCTAGGTAAATTTCTCTTCTTCGCCCATCTACCGTTGCCGTCCATAATAATGGCTATGTGCCGGGGAATGTTTCCTTTACTCTTGACCTCTTCGATAGCCTGAAGTTCTTTATTTGTCAGTTTTTTTCTCAAAACGGATTTTCAACCCCCAGTTTGAAATAAAAAATAATCGCAGTTTATACAATTATCAAGGTAAATAGTTATCATTTCATTTCTGTAATTTTGTAAAAAAGAGCAAAAGCAAAGATATTAATTTTTTAACGATATATCGACGCTAAATAAAATTTAATTTAAGAAGGGCAAAAGATATAAAAAAATTTTATTTTTGGTGCCTGAATAACGGCGCGTTCGTCTAGCGGTCCAGGACGCCGCCCTCTCAAGGCGGAGATCACGGGTTCGAATCCCGTACGCGCTACAAATGTTTTTCGAACAAATTATACCTTTATTCCTCTATCTTGTCAATCGAGGCGGAATGAAATCCGAGAAAAAAAGAGCCGAAAAAATTTTCCAGATTTTGAAAGAAGAATATCCGGAGGCAAAACCGGCTCTTAATTACAAAACTCCGTTTGAACTGCTGATTGCAACTATATTATCCGCGCAATGCACCGACGAACGAGTGAATATAGTTACCGATAAACTATTTAAAAAGTATAAAAAACCGGACGATTACATTAAAGTAAAGAGCGAAGAGCTCGAAAAGGATATTTATTCGACCGGCTTCTATAAACAGAAAGCAAAAAGCATAAAAAATTGCTGCAGGGAATTGATAGAGAAATACGGCGGCAAAGTGCCTGCCGATTTTGAAGCGCTGACCAAATTGCCCGGAGTCGGCAGAAAAACAGCCTCGGTGGTAGCCGGAAACGCTTTCGGTATTCCTTCGATTGCAGTCGACACCCATGTTATCAGATTGACAAATCTTCTCGGTTTTGTGGAGACGAGCGATCCAAAAAAAATTGAATTCAAGCTGAAAGAATTGTTGCCCGAAGATTTATGGATTGTTTCGTCGCACCTTTTAATGAGTCACGGTCGTAAAATCTGCATTGCGCGTCGTCCCAAGTGCGATGAATGTTCTATATCGAATTATTGCCCTTCGAAAAATAAAAATACGGTGACAAAATGAACGATAAAATGAGAGACAGAAATTATTGCCTCGATTTGTTGAAACAGTATACTAAAAGCGAAAGCCTGATAAAACACGCTTTGGCTGTGGAATCGTGCGTAAGGGCATATGCGGAAAAATTCGGCGAAGAGGCGGAGTACTGGGGCAACGTAGCCCTGCTGCACGATTTCGACTATGAAATGTATCCGACCGCCGAAGAACATCCTTACAAAGGAGCGGAAATTTTAAAGGACCTCGGTTTCGATGAGGAATTTGTAAATGCCATCCTTTCGCATGCCGATTATACGGGTGTCGAAAGGAATAGTCTATTGAAAAAAACATTGTATGCTTGCGACGAGCTTGCCGGATTTATCACGGCGGTTACGTATGTGCGCCCTTCTAAATCGATCGACGAGGTGGAAGTAAAATCGGTCTTGAAAAAAATGAAAGACAAAGCGTTTGCCCGAGCCGTCAACAGGGAAGATATTAAGAAAGGCGCCGAAGAATTGGGCGTTCCGCTTAACGAGCACATTCAGTTTTGTATCGAAGCGATGAAAAAAAACAAAGAAATTCTCGGTTTGTGAAATATTGTCCTCGATTTTTACACACTGAAAATATTTCATTTAAACTTGACAAGTTGATAATATCTTCCATAAATTTGACTTCAAAAATATCAGGGAGAAATATTATAGAGAATTTTCGCTACTTTAATTTTGTTGGCTTTTAATGTTTATCTAAAAAAATAAGTAATCTGATGAAAACAAAATTCTCTGTAATATTTCTCTTAATACTAACGTCGGTTATAACAGCTCAGGATATTCGTATTCTGAGTTCAACCCAATCAGAGTTTGTCTTCGATTACGTCCCCAATATAAAAGACACCAACTTTTTTGTTTATAACGGAAAAAATTACGTCTATCTGGACATCGAGGGAGCTTATATCGAAAACGAGAATTTTCCTGATTCAATACAGCTGCCCGTAAGAGAGTTCAAACTCGGAGTGGACGGCGAAACAGGGAATACGATTCAGGTTTTGTTTATCGAGGAAAGCCAGATAGAAGGAATTTATTCGTTTGATAAAACTCCGTCAGCTTTGCCGCGGCAAAACAAGAAGGAATATGTTACATTCGGCGAATACGGATTAATCAGAAATTTACCATTTCAGTCGTTTTTAATTTATCCCTTACGCGTCGACGGCGAAAACGGTATAACGCACGTGATAAAAAGAATGAGAGTGCGCATTAGCTTATCCTCTTCGAACCGTGAAAAAATTCCCGTCGAAGAATCCGTCTTGCAATATTCGGTACTAAACTGGAATGTGGCAAAAAATTGGGGAATCAATCGGAATCGTCTTTCCAAAGTAAACGTCCCTATTTTTTCGACCGGTAAATGGTACCGTTTCGAAGCAAACGAGGAAGGAATTTATAAAATTGATAAGTCGTTTCTCGAATCGATGGGAATTAATTTGTCCGAAGTAAATCCCAAAACGATTAAAATTTATTCTGTTAACGGGTATGCGCTGCCGGAAAATATCGACGACGAATCGATCGGCTTCAATGAAAATGCAATTTATGTAAAAGGCGAGGAAGACGAAGTATTTAACGAAGGCGATTATATTTTATTCTATTCTAGGGGAATTCAAGCATGGGAATACGACGAAAGCCGCCGCTCTATTCAGAGAATCAAAAATCCATTCACGAAAAAAAATTATTTCTGGCTTACTTTCGGCGGAAATCAAGGGAAAAGAATGCCGGCAAAATCTTCGCTCAACTCTTCCAATGTTTACATGCAAAACACTACTCCATCGTATGTTTTTAACGACAAAGACAGCGTCAAAATAGGGGCTTCGGGCAGAGAATATTTCGGAGATGTGTTTTCAGGCGCTCGCAGGGAAAGAGTTTATCTGAATACATTATACGGACTGGCGCCCGGTACGAAAATAAATTACAAATTCAGACTTATCAGTACGTCTTCGGAAGTTATCAGTTATTCCGTTAGGGAGAGCAACCAGCTGATCTATTCGGGTTCGATACCGCTGAATTCCAAGCTCTCATACACATACGGCACACAGAGCGCCGGGATGGCGTCTTATTCGAGCCAATTGACCGACAACAGGAGCAATCTGAAATTCACAATCAACACGAATATTTCTTCGGCAAGCGTTTATCTCGATTATTTCGAAATTGAATATCAAAGGTATCTGAAAGCTACGATGGATTACCTGATCTTCTTTTCGAAAGATACCAACGCGACTATTGAATACAGAATTACCGACTTTTCCAACAGCAATATATTTGCGTTCGATTTAACAGAACCATACTACGTTAAGATGATTACAGGAGCCTTTATTAGCGGCGGAGAATTCAGATTCCAGTCCCAAGAAAACGAAAACAGAATATCGAAATATATGGCAATAAATTCGTCCGCATTTAAGAGTCCGTCCGGAGGAGCTCAAATGACACCTGTTGATATTCTTAGCAATACTTCCGGCAGCCGGATGATTGTTATAACAAATAAATATTTCAAAGAACAAGCGGAAAAATACGCCGCTTACAGAAGCTCGGAATCGCCCGATCCTCTTTCTACTTCGATATATTACGTCGACGATATTATGAATCAGTTCAGCGGCGGCATGCTCGACCCGACTTCGATACGCGATTTTCTCAAATATGCGTACGACAATTGGCAAACCAAACCCGAATATGCGCTTTTCTTTGGCGACGGAGACTACGATTACTTGAATGTAGTGACCGAAGACTTAGACAAAAACTTTGTGCCGACTTATCAAACTGCTGAGTCTCTCAGCGAAATTAATTCATATTCAACCGACGATTATTACGCCAGGGTCTCCGGTCCCGACAGGGCGGTTGATCTGGCGACGGGCAGATTGGCTGTTCAATCCCAAACCGACGCCGAAGCGGTAATCGATAAAATTAGAAAATACGAGAACGAATCTTCTACCGGACCGTGGCGTTATCGAATAACAATGATTGCCGACGACGGACTTACCACCGACGGCGACGATACTTCATTGCATACGCGCCAGTCGGAAGAGCTGATACTGAGAAGAATATCAAAAGCCTACGATTTGAATAAGATTTATCTGGTGGCTTATCCTACCGTTCTTACTGGACTCGGCAGAAGAAAACCGGAAGTAAACAAAGCAATAATTAACGCATTCAATAACGGCACTTTGATTGCCAATTATATAGGCCATGGTAATCCCAACACATGGGCTCATGAATACGTATTCGAAAAAGCAACGACAATTCCACAGTTGAAAAATTCGGAGTTTTTCTTTTTGACGGCTGCTACGTGCGATTTCGGAAAATTCGACGATATGAGCGAACAGAGTTCTACCGAATTGATGGTCAATATGCCGGATGCGGGCGCAATCGGAATTTTTACAGCGGCGCGCGTTGTCTATGCGACTTCGAATGCGGCAATAAACGACACTTTTTACACGTATCTTTTCAAACGCACGCCGGACGGCAAACCTCTGAGAATAGGCGACGTTTTTATGCTAACGAAACAAAATCGTACTGCGATTAACGACCAGAAATTTCATCTGTTTTGCGATCCGGCATTGAGGCTCAAAATTCCCGCAGAAAGCGCTCGGGTCGATTCGGTTAACGGAGCTCCGGTGAATAAAACCGTCCAAATCAACGCGCTCGGAAATGTGAATATCAAAGGTTCCGTAAACGAAAATTCCGGTTCCGATTTCAACGGCGAAGCTATTATAAGCGTGTATGACTCGGAGCGAAAAGTATATTACCAGGAAATAAATTATACGGTGACAATGCCCGGAGGATTGATCTACAGAGGAAGGGCGTCTGTTGAAAACGGTAAGTACAACACCGAATTTATTGTGCCTAAAGACATTTCCTACGAAAATAAAAACGGTAAAATCACGGCTTACGTATTCAACGAAAAATACGACGCCGTCGGTTATACAAATAATGTTGTTGTAGGCGGAACAAATCCGAACGCGGTAAACGACGGCAAAGGTCCCGAAATTGAAGTCTACTTCGATAATGAAGAATTTGACAACGCTTATCTTGTTAATCCCGATTTTACTCTAATCGTCAAATTATTTGACGAAACTGGGCTGAATACTACCGGAACGGGCATCGGGCATAAACTCGAAGGCGTTCTCGATGGCGACGAAAACAACGCAATCGACTTTACGAATTATTTCGTGGGCGATTTGAACTCGGGCGGCAAATCGGGCGCGGTTAAATATAAATTTACTTCGCTTTCCGAAGGCGAACATAATATCAGAATAAAAGCGTGGGATGTTTTTAATAACTTTTCCGAAACCGAAGTCTATTTTACGGTTGTAAACGAGAGCGACGAATTGTATCTGAGAAATATTTATAATTATCCGAATCCGTTTTCCTCCTCGACAACTTTTACTTTCCAGCACAATGCAAACAACGCCATCGATGTTAAAATTAAAATATATACTGTGGCGGGAAGACTGATAAAAGAAATTGACGAATATTCGGTTATGGATCGATTTGTGAGAATCGATTGGGACGGCAGGGACGAGGACGGGAATTCATTGGCAAACGGAACTTACTTATATAAAATTGTAGCGCAAACTACCGACGGTTCTTTTAAGAAGAGCGCGCTCGGTAAGTTGTCGATAATAAGATAAAATTAATATAAATACTCAAGGAGGTATACTAAAATGAAAAGAATAATTTTGATTCCGATGATTATGTTGATGTTAGCGGGAATCGGTTCTGAAATAAAAGCGCAAGGCGAAGCTGCATTACCCTTCCTTTTGATTGCTCCCGATTCGAGAGCCGGCGGTATCGGCGAATCCGGTACCGGATTGGCTGATAATTCCGCTGCAATATTCTGGAATCCCGCCGGAATTGCTTTTTTAACCGGCTCGGAAGTCAGTTTTACTCACAGTAACTGGCTGCCGCAGTTCCATCTCGACTTGTTCTACGACTATGCTACTTATCGACAATATATAGAAGATTTGAACGGCAGTATTACGGCAAGCGTTACTTACATGAATTACGGAGAAATTGTTCGCACAGGCTCCGATTCGCCCGAACCGATCGGAACATTCAGATCGTTCGACGCGGCGCTTACAGTCGGTTATGCCACCAAGTTGAGCAACGACTGGGGACTCGGATTGAACTTCCGTTTAATTCACAGCCGATTGGCGGACAAACCGACCGAAGCCGAACAGGGTAAAGGCGTCGCAACCACAGTCAGCTTCGACGTCGGAGCTATGTGGCGTCCCGAGCATTTGAATCTGCCTCTGATCGGAGATATGAGCAACCGCCTGAGTATCGGTATGAATCTCAGCAATATCGGTCCGAAAATCTATTATATCGATCAGGCGCAGGCGGATCCGATACCTACAAATTTCAGACTCGGTTTTGCAACGCGGCTTTATCAGGACGATTTCAACTCAATAACAATGACGCTCGATTTCAGCAAATTATTGGTCGATAAGGGCGAAGCCTTTCGCGGCGAAGTCGACAGTAACGCTACTCCGAAACAACGGAAAGATTTTTACGAAGCGATTTTCACCGCATGGGCTGATCAGCCGTTGAGCGAGGAAATAAGAGATATTACAACCGCCATGGGTCTGGAATACTGGTACGGTCAACCGGGAGATTTTATGTTTGCCTTGAGAGCGGGATATTTTTATGAAGACCCGTCTTTCGGAAACAGAAAATTCGTTACTATCGGAGCGGGTATCAGATACGACATGTACGGATTCGATTTCAGTTATTTAACAACTGACGTATTCAAAGAAGGCGAAAATCATCCGCTCAATAATACATTACGCTTCACCATCTTTATCGGCTGGGGAGGCGTCCCTCAAACTCAATTAGGATTTCCCAGAGGTATTTAATCAATTATGAATAAATCAAATCTCAAGATATTTTTATGGCTGGGAATATTAATTCCCGGCCTTTTGTTTGCAGGCTCGCAGAGCGAAAAGAAATTTTCAATTACCCGGTCGCTCCCGAATAATTCGACTCAAAATGCGGCAATCGGCAAACTGAAGATTTTGGCCGTTATGGTGGAATTTCAGGAGGACAACGATGAATATACGTACGGAAACGGAAAGTTCGGTTCGGTCTATACGGAAGATTACGGCGATACGATAATCGATCCTCTGCCGCACGACCGCACTTATTTTGAGAATCACCTCGAGTTTGCAAAAAATTATTTTTATAAAGTTTCAGACGGTAAATTGAATATCGAATATACCGTTTTGCCGGAAATAATTACTGTATCCAAAACAATGCGCAACTATGCGCCGCCTTTGACCAATCCCGACGATCTGGGCGGGCTGGCTAATTTTGCGGGGGAAGTTTGGGATTTAGCCGATTCGGTTTATGCGGATCTCGACTTTTCTCAATACGATTTGTTCACGATTTTTCATGCCGGAGCGGGAGCGGCTTTTTATCCGACAGGGAAAATCGGTTACGAAAGAGATTTGCCTTCCGTATTCCTGGGGTTCAATACTCTTCAAAAATATCTGGGCAATGATTTCGCCGGGTTTACGGTCAAAAACGATTTTAATATACGGAACACTGTCATACTTCCTTCAACCGAATCGAAAGAAGTTCAATCTTTCGGTGAAAAATATCTTTATCAGATGTCCATTAACGGTTTGATAGTGTCGAATATCGGAAGCTATTTGGGATTGCCCGATTTATTCAATACCGAAACGGGAGTTACTGCTATCGACAGATTCGGTTTGATGGACGGGAACGCAATATTTGCTTACAGCGGTTTGTTCCCGCCGGAACCGTCTCCCTGGGAAAAAATATTCTTGGGTTGGGTAGAACCTGTAGTGTTGAACGCCAATGTCAATAATGTTCACATTGCGGCAAAACTTGCCGCTGCGGCGGGCGACACGGTTATCGTCAAAATTCCGATAAACGACCACGAATATTTTCTGGTAGAGAATAGACAACGCGACGTTAATAAAGACGGGATAACTCTTACTTATAAAATAGGCGACAACGTTTATACGTTTAATACGCAAAAAGACACCGGCAGATTCAGATTCGACAATGCCGATACGATGCGGGGCGTTGTTGTGGACGTTGACGAATTCGATTGGGCTGTGCCCGCCAATGGAATTGTTATTTGGCATATCGACGAAAAAATTATTAACGAAAAATATGCCGAAAACAGAGTTAATGCGGATTTGTACAACAAAGGCGTCGACATAGAAGAAGCCGACGGAATTCAGGATATCGGAGAATTGTTTAATACTGTTTTCGGCGAAGTATATGGTATTGCGGGCGAGGAAGATTTATGGTATAAAGGAAATAAAGCGCGCTTTTATAAAAACCGTTTCGGCAGCGATACAAAGCCGAACAGCAATTCCAATTCGGGCGCAAAGTCGTTCATTACTATCGACAATTTCTCGGAACCCGGAAATGTAATGACGTTCGACTTATTTATCGGCAACGATCGATTCCTTAAACTTGCAAATATACTTCTCGACGGAAACTATAAGTTTGTCGGAGGTTTGGACAATCTTCCGTACATTTTTCTTATTAACAATCACGACTTGATTATACGACATCTCGAATCGGAATATTCATTGGTGTTTCCGGAATTTTCGGAAGTGAGTCCTTCGATATTCTCAGCGTCCTCGAACTTTGTTGTAGTGGGAGCAAATAATAATCAGTTTAATAAGCTTACTTTGAGTTCCGCGCTTGACAGGGTTATTTCTCAAAACTCTTATAACTTTTCCGAGAACGAAGGTTCAAAGGTTATTACCCCGGTGACCTACAGAGGACTAAATTTCTATACTCTGATGGGGACGGATATTTCAAGATTTTTGAGATTGGATCATTTTACAGGCATATACCGCACATTTGATTTCAGTGAATACGGTAAAATTGTTCAGATTTCGGCATACCGCGATCAGAATGATTTTGCATTGATTACCGACGGAGGATATTTTATAACGGGTAAATTTCCCAACGACGTGAAAAATAGAGCGCTTAATTTAAGCGGAGTTCCCGTTAAATTAATCACGCTCTTGAAGCCGGACGGTAAAAACGAATTTATAGTTCTCAACGAAAATAACGGTTTCGACATAATTGCAGAGGGCGGAATTCGCAACAGCTTTGTGATTAATACTGCGGATACGATAAAAGATTTTGCAATTTACGTAAATCAAACGAACGGAACTTATTCGATTTTGGTTGTGGATAAGAACAAGGTCTTGTCTTTCAACAGCTTCGGCATTTTAAACGATAATTTTCCGATAACAGCGTCGTCGGAATTAAACGATTACATTTTAACAACAGATTTAAATAACGACGGGGTCTGGGATATTTTAGTTTCCTCTGTTGACGGAAATCTTTTTGCATGGGACGGAGCGAGCGGAGATTTATTACAGGGTTTTCCGATTTCTACCGGAGCTTCGCTCAAAGTTCCGCCGGTGTTATTTACAATCGACAATAGTCAGAGCTTAACTAACTTCAAATCCGGAATAATTTATGCGTCCGTCGATGCGGAAAATTATTTGAACTGCTGGTTTATTGCGACAGACAATCCTTCTTCCTACGGCTGGCATTCGGTGGCGGGCGATTTGTATAATTCTTATACGATTACATTGCCCGCGGAAAATATTATAGATGAATATTTCCCTGAAAGCAAAGCTTACAATTGGCCTAATCCGGTATACGGCAACGAAACTTATATAAGATATTTCGTAGCCGAAGATTCGGATGTCGAAGTGACAATATTGGACGCCGCCGGCGATTATGTGACGACGCTCAAAGGAACAGGACGCGGCGGATTCGACAATGAAATTCGGTGGGATGTTTCGGACGTTCCAAGCGGAGTTTATTTCGCGCGTATCAATGTTTCCTCGGCTGACAAAGCGGCCGCTAAATTAATCAAAATTGCAATCATCAAGTAGAAACCTTATGCGAAAATTATTCTTATTCTTTTTGTTGATACCGTATTTATTGACCGCTCAATTCAATGAATATAATCCCGAATACGATTGGTATACATTAAAAGGCGAACATGTATTTGTACATTACCACCCCGAAGCGGAAAGGACTGCCAGGACGGTTCTGAAAATAGCCGAAGAAGTTTGGGGCCCGATTACGTCATTATACGATTACGAACCCGAAACGGTTCATTTTGTAATTAAAGATATCGACGATTATTCCAACGGTGCGACGTATTTTTTCGACAATAAAATCGAAATATGGGCGTCCGCTCTCGATTTCGATTTGCGCGGCTCGCACAATTGGCTAAGAAACGTAATATCTCACGAATTTACTCATATGGTTCAAATTCAGGCTGCAATGAAAATCGGCAGAAGAGTGCCGGCAGTTTATCTTCAATTTATGAATTATGAAGATAAACGCCGTCCCGACATCTTATACGGTTTCCCGAATTTTATTGCCTCGTATCCGATTGCGACGGTAAACGTGCCGGCATGGTTTGCCGAAGGCACGGCTCAATATATGCGTAAAGAATTTAACTACGATAATTGGGATACGCACAGAGACATGATTTTGAGATGCTACGCTCTCGACGGGAAAATGCTTACGTGGAATCAAATGGGCGTATTCGGAAAAACTAGTCTTGGCAACGAATCCGTTTATAACGCCGGATTTGCTCTTACACGCTATATAGCGCAAAAGTACGGCGAGGATAAATTGGTGGAAATAAACGACCGATTGAAAGCGCTTACGAATTTTACTATCGACGCAGCCATTGAACAAACGCTCGGTATTTCAGGCAAACAACTCTATTCGGAATGGAGCGAATTCCTTAAGAAAGATTATAAAGAAAGAATTAATAATGTGCTCGAAAACCGTGTAGAAGGCGAATTAATTACTCCGGTAGGTTTCGGTAATTTTTATCCTTCATTCTCGGACGACGGTTCTAAAATGGTTTATGTGTCGAATAAGTACAGCGATTATTTCGGCGTTTCTTCAATTTATTTGTATGATTTCAAAACAAAGAAAGAAAAATTACTAGTGCCAATGGTTCGTTCCACGGCAGTTTTCATACCGGGCTCAAATAAAATAATTTATGCAAAATTGAGCGACGATAATCCCCGCTGGAATAATATTCACGACTTGTATCTATATGATCTCGACGAAGAAGAATCGACCCGGCTTACGCACGGCCTAAGAGCGAACAATCCGAACGTTTCTCACGACGGTTCTAAAATCGTATTCCTCTTCCAAAAGGACGGCACAACCAATATCGGCACTGTCGACATCAACGGAAAGAATTTTAAACAATTGACGTTTTTCAATAACGGCGAACAGGTTTACAATCCCAAATTCTCGCCTGACGATTCATACATAGTCTTCGGTTACTCTCTTAAAAATACGAGGGAAATTGCACGGGTGGATACAAACGGAACCGGATACGATATTATAATTCAAAATGGTTACGACAACCGCGACCCCGTTTTTGACAGTAACGGCAATCTGATTTTCGCCTCGGATATGACAGGCATTTTCAACCTTTATCGATACGATTTTGAAACCCAAAAAACAACCAGAATATCGAATGTGGTAGGCGGAGCTTTTCAGCCGGATATCGACGGAGAAGGAAATGTTATTTATGCCGGGTATACTTCCGACGGATTTAAGATATTCCTTCTGGATAAAGAAAGTCAGTCAAAAGTAGACGACGACAAAAAATACGTATGGATTGGAAATCCCCCTTTGGGGAACGACAAACCGAAAGGCGATTTGGCTCGATTCAATATAGAAAGGTTGAAGAATTACAACGATTACGAACTGCCGGACGTAAAACCGTCCAGATACTCGGGCTATTTTTCGCGTTTCAGCATTATACCGTTTATACGTTACGATAATTATATTACTTCGAACAGTTTTGCAGACAGAATAAAACCGGGTATTTACGCTGCTTCGAGCGACTATTTGAACAGATTCAGTATATTCGGCGGAGGCGCAATCAACAAAAAATTCGAACGAGATTTGTTCCTCTCGTTTGAGTACAGAGATAAGCTACCGTTGTTGTTTAATCTGGGACTTAAACCAGAAGTCGGCATAGAGCTTTACAGCGTAAGCCGAAAAACAAATACGGATATAATCTTCGACTCGCTCGATACCTCGTTGAGAACGAGTACTGATGTAACCTATAATTTATTCGAAGCCGATTTCTTCGCGCGTCAGAAAATTATTACAGCGGGAAATATGTTGGAGTTCAGATACGTCTACAGCAGTTACACAGCCACTCTGGAAGCGTTTATATTTCCGAATACGAGTCTGCTCTATCCTTCGACAAACGATACCTATTATATAGGCAACGATTTCCAATTGAAATTCAGCCACGACGGAATAATTCCGACAAAAGATGCGGATATAAATCCGGTCGGAAGAAAAATAGAGCTTAAATACGATTATGAATTTAACCGCTATAACCCGGACGGAACGTATGAAGTGGCGGACGGCATATTGAAACCGGTCTACAAAAACTACAATTTCCAAAGAATCGAATTAAACTGGAAAGAATATATGCGCGTCTACATGGAACATACTCTCACGGCTCAAATACGAGCGGGGAGTATTCTGGGACCCGATGTGCCGGAGTTCTTCGATTTTTATCTGGGCGGTTTGATCGGCATGAAAAGTTATCCGTTCTATGCTGTCAGCGGCAATGAAGTCGCATGGATAAATCTTACATACCGCTTCCCGCTCTTTAAGGATATCGATACGCGGCTGGGTCATCTATATGTCGACAAGATTTACATGTCGGTTTATGCCGATTTCGGCAATGCGTGGAACGGCAATAGCGTTAAACTGAACGACTTTAAAAAGGGAGCGGGACTCGAACTTAGAATAAAAATGAACTCGTTCTACCTTTTCCCGACGAGTCTCTTTTTAAATGCCGCATATTCGTTCGACAGATTCACCAGAACGATTCTTAATGAAAATGTTACTTACGGGAAGGAATGGAATTTTTACGGCGGTATATTGTTCGATTTTAATTTCTAAACGGGTATGAAAATGAAGAAAATAATATTGATATTGTTTATTGCCGGCGCCGTTGGAGCTCAGTCAAAATTGACCGGCAAATTATATCTCGATTCCGGGATTTCTTTCAAAGAGACTTCGGTTGAATTTGACGACTATGTAGTATCCGCGCAAAAGAAGAAAGCTCCTTTTACCGCTGCGCTCCTTTCGTTTGCCGTTCCTGGAGCCGGACAATTTTATTCCGAGAGCTATTTGAAGAGCGCGCTTTTTGTGGCTGTGGAAGCCGCGGCAATTACGGTAGGCTTGATATACGACAAAAAAGGAGACGACCAGACGATTAGATTTCAGAATTTTGCCGACGAACATTGGGACGTAGCGCGTTATGCAAGATGGACTATTGTTCACGCAAACGAAATCAATCCCTCAATCGATCCGTCTAATTATTTTGTGTTTAATCCGGACGGCACTGTGAATTGGAAAGAATTGAATAAATTGGAAAATGCATTGGGCGGGTATTATTCACACCGTCTTGCGCCGTACGGAGATCAGCAGTATTACGAAATGATCGGCAAGTATCCTCAATTCAATGTGGGCTGGGACGATTTCGGCGATGAAAATACGCCTTATAAGTACGGCGATCCGCTTACTGAAAATTTCATTTTTTATTCAAAAGAACGCGGAAAAGCCAACGATTTCTATAACGTGGCTTATAAAGCCGTTCTCGTTATTTTTACGAATCACATAATAAGCGCCATCGACGCTGCGCTTACGGCTCACAGCTTTAATAAAAATATTAAGGTCAATGCGGAACTAAATAAAATTAATGTCGGTTATAGAACTTTCTATTATCCTCAATTAAATTTGCAATATAATTTTTAATATACCTGATAAAATATGAATGAACCGGTAATTGTAATAGTAGGTCGTCCGAACGTAGGAAAGTCGACGCTTTTTAACAGATTGACCAGAAGTAAAACTTCGATAGTAGACGACGCGCCCGGAGTGACGCGCGACCGTATTTACGGCGAAGCCGAATGGAACGGCAAGAAATTTCGAGTTATCGATACGGGCGGATTGGTGCCGAATTCTCAAGACCTGTTTGAAGCGGCTATCAAAGAACAGGTGGAAATAGCTTTCCAGGAAGCCGATGCAATTTTCTTTGTCGTTGACGGCAAAAGCGGCCTGACTCCGCTCGATATTGAAATCGCTCAAAATCTCCGCAAGTTTACAAAACCGAATTTTTTACTCGTGAATAAGGCGGACAGCCCCGAACTCGAAATTATTAAAAACGATTTCTACAGACTCGGTATCGAAAAAATTTACGATATTTCAGCCATTAACGGAAGAAACCTGGGTGATTTGCTCGACGATTTAATCGAAAGTCTCGATTTTTCAAATGTAACTGATAAACCCGACCCTCGTTTGCGACTCTCGATTATAGGTAAGCCCAACGTGGGAAAATCGTCCCTTGTAAATTCGCTGCTTGGCTACGACCGTTCGATCGTTACTGACATTCCCGGAACTACGAGGGACAGCATCGATTCCGTTCTGAAATATTACGGACAGGAAATCATTCTTGTCGATACAGCCGGATTGAGAAGAAAATCGAAAATAAAAGAAAACGTGGAATTCTTTTCGAACGTGCGCACTTTCAAAGCTCTATGGAACAGCGACGTGGCGGTGTTACTCATCGACGCTCAACTCGGAATTGAAAATCAGGATCAAAGGATTATACAGGAAGCGGTTCGAAGGCGTAAAGGATTGATTATTGCCATCAATAAATGGGACCTTATCGCAAAAGATACCAACACGGCTAAGGTTTTTGAAGAGGCTGTCCGCAGAGAACTAGGGACGCTCGATTATGTGCCAGTCATTACAATCTCGGCATTGACAAAGCAAAGAATTTATAAACTGATCGACCTGGCGCTCAAAATCCATGACGAACGAAAGAAAAAAATTCCAACGAATCAGTTGAATGAAATACTCCTTCCGGAAATTCAAAAAACTCCACCCCCTGCCACTCCGACGGGTAAAGAAGTTAAAATAAAATATATTACTCAGGTGGGCGACCACTACCCGATTTTCCTTTTCTTTGCAAACGAACACAAATATGTTCCCGAACACTATAAACGTTTTCTGGAAAGATTGATTCGAAAGCATTTCGGTTTCGAAGGCGTCCCGATGACAATCAGCATAAAGGATAAATAATAAATTTACACGCCGTAGCATACCCAAAACATGCCGGAATTGTTTATATTTATCTGAGATAATTTGCAGGTTATGTTTTGTACTCGCCAAAAAATATCGTTATTATAGGAGGTAACGCCGCAGGACCGGCTGCCGCTGCAAAGGCTAAACGAGTTAACCCGGATTCAAATGTAATATTATTTGAAGCTGGCCGTTTCATTTCGACCGGCACGTGCGAACTGCCTTATGCTCTTTCGGGCGAAATTTCCGACGCAATGAAATTGGTGTTTTTCGATTCGGAAAGCTTCGAACAAAAAAAAGGCGTTAAAGTTTATGTCGACCATCTTGTCGAAAAAATCGACAGACGCCGAAAAACCGTTACCGTTTTAAATAAAGCTTCTAATCAAAAAATTGAATATCCATACGACAGATTAATTCTTACAACGGGTTCTAAACCGGTATACATCCCGAAATTCGATAAATCGCTCGACAATCTCTTCACATTGAAAAGCGTATCCGACTTAATTAAACTGGATAAATTTTTAAGCAATAACAGCCAGATAAGAAACGTTGCCGTTATTGGAGCCGGTTATATCGGATTGGAAACGGCCGAAGCATTCAGAAAAAAAGGTTTTGCAGTCAAACTATTTGAAAGAGAAAATTTACCGTTGCCCAATTCTGGCGTTGAAATCGGCAATATTATAGCGGAAATCCTGAAAGAAAACAATATCGAATTTTACGGACAGGCTGTTGATATCGAACCGGTTATAAAGGACAATACGGTAAAGGCAATAAAACATCAGGGCTGGACTATCGAAGTCGATATGGTATTGCTTGCCGCGGGCGTAAAACCTAATAACAATCTGGCTGCGGCTGCGGGACTGACACTGGGCGAATTCGGAGGATTGAAAGTCGATTCGCGCTGCAAGACCTCGGACCCGAACATTTTTGCCGCGGGCGACAATATCGAAGTTAAAAACAGTATTACGAACAGATACGATTATATACCCCTTGCGACAATCGCCAGGGACTACGGTCATATTGCAGGCGAAAATGCAGCCGGCGGGAATGCTATAGCGCGCGGCATTGTTCCGAACGTCGCCTTGAAACTTTTCGATTACTATATTGCCACAGTAGGAATCAACCGCGCTAAAGCGCGTAAATATAATCTTAATGTCGAATCCGTTTATGCCACGGCTCCCAATCTTGTAAAGGTTATGCCCGGCAGCCGGAACGGCTTCGGTAAAATATTATTCGATAAGTATACCGGCAATATTTTCGGAGCTCAGTTTATCGGCGGAAAAGAAGTTGCAGGACATGCGGATATCGTTTCCGTTTTTATTAATAATAAAATACCTGTATATAAATTGAGCGATATCGATTATAATTACACGCCGCCGCTGTCTCCGTTTATAAATATATTGTCGATTTTGGGAAGAAAAGCAAAAGAGGTAAAAAAATGAACAATCTTACCGTAGTGGATAATCCACTGGTAAAAAGAGATATAACGGTCCTTCGTAATAAAGATACAAGACCTGCGGATTTCCGCGCCGCTCTGGGCAGAATTTCTTATTCCATTGCAGTTGAAATTTCTAAAAATTTTCAATTGAACGAAATCGAAGTGGTCACGCCTCTGGAGACGACAATCGGTTATGAATTGCAAAAGCAGGTCGTTCTGGTGCCGGTATTGCGCGCAGGACTCAGTATGGTCAATTCTTTTCTGGATATGATACCAGAGGCTAAAGTGGGACACATCGGTTTGCAGCGCAACGAAAAAACTTTAATGCCAGAAGATTATTATTATAAAACTCCGAAGGACATTGGCAGCTCCGTTACAATAGTTCTCGATCCGATGCTTGCCACCGGAGGAAGCGCCGCGGCGGCTTTCAAATATTTGAAAGAACGGGGCGCCGGCGAATCTTACCTTGCGTGTCTGATAGCAGCGCCGGAAGGCGTAAAAAAAATGTATGACGAACATCCCGACATAAAAATTTATACGGCAGCATTGGACAGGGAATTGAACGAGGTCGGCTATATCGTTCCGGGTTTGGGAGACGCCGGCGACAGAACGTTCGGCACTTTCTGAAGAACTTATACGGCGCTGAATCTGTATAACGTTTTGACAATTGTTTTTTATCGATATTTTCGCTTTATTTAAGTAAAACTTTGCTTAACATGGAAACGGTAATCGGAATTAAACATAAAAAAATGCTCGACGAGCTTCTTGAAGTTTGCCGAAAAAATTTACGGGTAGTAAACGAAGCTCTTATCGAAAAAGCATTTCATTTGAGCTACGAGTCGCATAAAAACGACTTTCGAGCTTCCGGTGAACCGTATTTCAATCATCCCTACGAAGTGGCAATGATTCTTGCCAGAGAAATTCCGCTCGACGACATATCGATAGTCGGGGCGTTGCTGCATGACGTGGTTGAAGATTCCGACATAAACATCGAATTTATTGAAAGAGAATTCGGACAGGAAGTTGCAGAGATTGTCGACGGCGTTACGAAAATAGGCGGAGTGTTTAAGGAACAGGAAATTGTCAAAGCCGAAAATTACAGAAAGCTCTTGCTCTCTATGGTAAAAGATGTGCGCGTAATTCTGGTTAAATTTGCCGACCGCCTCCATAACATGCGCACGCTCGAATTTGTAAGCCCTCAAAAACAACGCCGCATTGCGAAAGAGACGCTCGAAATTTATGCGCCCTTTGCCCACAGATTCGGTCTCGGCGCCATTAAATGGGAAATGGAAGACCTGGCATTCAAGTATCTCAACAGAGAAGCTTATGACAGTATTGCTCAAAAAATTTCGGATACGCGAAAGGAAAGAGAGGCTTTTCTGAACAAAGTTATTAAGCCTGTATCAGAAAAACTGAAAGAATATAACCTGAAATTCGAAATAAGCGGAAGACCCAAACATCTCTACAGTATCTACAGAAAAATGGTAACTCAGAATCTTCCGTTCGAACAAATATATGACAAGCTTGCTATCAGAATTATTCTGGAAAACGACGATAAAAACAGTTGTTATCTCGTGCTTGGAATTGTGAACGAGCTTTTCAAACCGATACCCGACCGTTTTAAGGATTTTATTTCGATTCCGAAAAAGAACAACTATCAATCGATTCATACTACCGTTATCGGTCCGGAAGGTAGACTCGTAGAGGTTCAGATTCGAACGCGTAAGATGCATGAAATTGCCGAACGCGGCGTGGCTGCTCACTGGAAATACAAAGAGAATATTACTAGCGCCGACAAAGAACTCGAAGAATGGGTAAGCTGGGTAAGGGATATTTTCGAAAACGCTTCCAAAGACGAGGCTACCAAAGAAATACTCGCAAGTTTTAAACTGAATCTTTATCAGGACGAAATTTATGTTTTTACTCCAAAAGGAGAACTCAAAAGGCTGCCTATCAATTCCACTCCGGTCGATTTCGCTTATGAGATTCACAGTAACGTGGGCAACCACTGTATAGGCGCTAAAGTCAACGGCAAAATTGTTCCATTGAATACAATTCTCCACAGCGGCGACCAGGTCGAAATCATCACTTCAAAAAATCAGCATCCTAACAAAAGCTGGTTGCAGTTTGTCAAAACGCATAAAGCCAAAAGTCATATTCGCAGATACCTGAATAAAGAAGAAGAACGGATAATCGAAAACGGTAAGGAGATATTCGAGAAAAAAGTCAAAAAATATAAACTCGCCCTGACTCCCGACGATTTAGTTAAGCTTTCGAAAAAGCTCAAATTCGACAACGTCAAAAGCTTTTATAAAGCGATTGCCTCAAACAACGTAGACCTCGACCGGATTTTGAATCCTGCGCTCAACGTACAGGCTCAGGAGAGCCAGAAAGAAAGCGGCGAACTTGAGTTCGATCGTTTTGTCGATATAGCGCGCCATACTGCCGGCGGTGTAATCGTTGAAGGCGAACAGAAAGGTCTGTCGATAAGTTATGCAAAGTGTTGCAATCCGATTCCCGGCGACCCGATAATCGGTTATGTTACAATCGGCGAGGGAATTAAAGTGCACCGTAAAGATTGCAAAAACCTGATTAATATGTTAAAGAGCAACGAAGAAAGGGTAGTGCCGGTTAACTGGCCTAAAACCGACGGCTCTTACTTTGTTGCGGGCATTATCATAAAAGGCGAAGATATGCCCGGTATTCTGAAAGATATTTCGAATAGTATTACGACTTTTGAAAACACTAATATTAAATCGGTCAATTTCAGCACTGCCGATTCGATGTTTAAAGGAACAATCACCGTTTATGTAAGGGATCTGAATCACCTTAATAAACTGATAGAGCGACTCAAAAAGAACAAAGGCGTCTACTCCGTAGAACGGTTTGACGCCGACAATCAATAATATGTCTGTCACTGAATCCCGGATAATGTCTCTCGATTACGGCGAAAAGCGCGTGGGCGTTGCAGTTACCGATCCGCTCAATATTTTTGCATATCCCGTAACAACTCTCGACAACGACTCCAATCTGATAGCTAATATTTTGAAATTGATAGACGAGTATAACGTAATTAAAATTATTATCGGTAATCCGTTAAAAGAGAACGGCGAAGAATCGAAAGTTTCCTTGATAGTTAAAGATTTTTCCCGGAAGCTTCGCAATGCCTGCGGAATAGAAATTGAATTGGTAGACGAAAGATACACTTCGCATATGGCGCAGAGGAGAATAATCGAAAGCGTGCCGACTAAAAAAAAGAGAAAAGACAAAGGATTGATCGACAAGAATGCCGCGGCGATTATGCTGGAAGATTATCTCAGAAAAAAATCAAATTGACATTTTTAGTTATATAAGCTATTTTGATGTCGAAATTTAAACACAATATGGAGCCCTCATATGACACTCGATGCACTTGGCATGATCGAAACCAAAGGATTGGTAGGAGCCATTGAAGCAGCCGACGCTATGGTAAAAGCTGCCAAAGTGGAATTAATCGGAAAAGAAACTATCGGCGGCGGTTATGTAACCGTTATGGTGCGCGGCGACGTTGGAGCCGTTAAAGCAGCTACGGACGCAGGCGCGGCAGCCGCTCAACGCGTCGGTGAATTGGTTTCGGTTCACGTAATTCCTCGTCCTCATACAGATGTGGAATTGATTCTTCCCAAACGTTCCAAGTAATTGAATTATGCAATTGGCTTTAGGGTTGATTGAAACCAGGGGCTTGGTGGCTGCTATCGAAGCGGCAGACGCTATGCTCAAGGCAGCCAATGTTAAATTGCTCCGTAAAGAAAAAGTAAAAGCGGGACTGGTTACAGTTGAAATTATCGGAGAAGTTGCCGCAGTTAAAGCGGCCGTGGACGCAGGCGCAGCCGCCGCTCAACGCGTGGGAGAACTGGTGTCGGTTCATGTAATCCCGAGACCCGACGAACAAATCGATATACTGCTAAAACCGGACGACGAAAAAACAACGCCAAAACCCGAAAAACCTATCGAACAACCGGTAAAAGAAAAATCAGATAATCCGGATGCCGTTCACAAACATCTGGAATCGTTAAAACATGAAGCTATAAAAGAACTCGAAAACGAGGAACCGGAAGAGGACGATTTTTTCGGAAACGGAGATATAACCGAAGTGCCGCCCTTGGAAGAATTGTCGAAATTAAACGTGCACAAACTGAGAAGATTGGCTCGCGCTTTCCCTAATTTCCCGATAAAAGGAAGGGAAATTTCGAAAGCCAACAGAGAAACTTTAATCGAGTTGTTCAACACTCTCAGAGGTTAATTGAGACTCCAAATTTATTTATGAAAAAAGGCTTTTGATAAAGCCTTTTTTTATATTTAAACCATGAAGAACAAACTTTTACCGATTATCTCCGTAGTTATAATTTCAATTGTGCTATGGGGTTCAATCGCCCTTTCGGAAGATTATATCTGCGGCATCAACGCTCCCGTTGAACTTTCGGACCTTCCGCAACAATATGCCCCGTTTTTTTTGTCGGGCGAGTCCGTTTATGTTCGCTTAAAAGGCAAAGGGTGGGAATTGGCAAAAATTTGTATGGGCGGAGAACATAAATTTTATGTTTCGTCTCCGCAAAGCAAAGGCAGACATACGATGAATTTGAAAAACGAATTTGAAAACAATCCCTGGATCGGTTCGTCGGTATCTGTCGTTGAAATAATCCCTTCGGAAATAAAATTGAGGATTGAAGACAGGGTAACTAAAAAAGCGCCCGTAGAGAAAAATTTCAAAATAAGCTTCGCGCAAGGATTCGGGCTGGCGTCGGAAGTGGAATTTATTCCTGATTCTGTAGTAGTTTCCGGTCCCGAATCGATTTTGAAGAATGTCGAATCCGTAAAAACCGATACGATAAAATTCGAAAATGTCAACGAATCCCAGGAAGGGGAAGTAGACCTGCTTTTAGTAAACGGCATCGAATACTCGACGGACAGATGCAAATTCAAATTCGACGTTGAAAAAATTATCGTACTCGAATTCAAGGATATTCCGGTAAAGATTTTGAACACGCCGCCGGACAAAGAATTGCTGATATTTCCCGTTAAAATTAATGTTATACTGAGAGGCGGCTTGAATAAACTCGGAAGACTTTCCAAAGAAGATATAAAAGTGTTCGCCGATTACAGAGACGCGCTTGGGGATGATGAAGAAATGCTCGTTCCGCGTATTATCATTCCTAAATATACCGAATTGGTCGGCGCTGTTCCTTCTAAATTAAAATATATCATCAGAGAGAGATAGCTTATGTTCATTACCTTCGAAGGACTTGACTTTTGCGGCAAGTCGACTCAAGTTAAGCTGCTCAAAGAATACCTGGAAAATAAAAACGAAAAAGTCCTGGTTATAAGAGAACCCGGCGGCACCGACATTTCCGAAAGTATCCGTTCTATTCTCCTGGACAAAAAAAACATCGGGATGTGCGACGAAACGGAGTTGTTGCTTTTCTCGGCAAGTCGGGCTCAACTGGTAAAAGAAAAAATTCTTCCCGCTCTCAAAAAAAATATTTGGGTGATTTCGGACAGATTTCACGATTCAACAATTGCCTACCAATCGTACGGCAGAGGCTTGCCCGGAGATTTTGTAGAAAAACTACAAAGTTTTGTAATAGGACAAGCTGTTCCGGCGCTAACTTTTTTTATCGATTTACCGGTCGATGAGGTCTTCAGAAGAATGTCGATTGTAAAAAAACACGAACTCGACAGAATCGAAACGTCGCAAAGAGAATTCTATGAAAACGTAAGAAAAGGTTATCTCCAACTTTCCCAAAAAGAGAAACGATTCAGAAAAATCGACGGCATGTTGACAATCGAAGAAATACACAAAATAATCATAGAAGAAATCGAAAAGAAGATTCGGGTAGAAGCATGAAAACGAAACGACAATTAATAATTGTTTTGTTACTTGCATTTTTGTTCAGCGGATTTTTCCGCAGCGACAGCGACATCTATTTTAAAATAAACAAAAGCATCGATATATTCGGACGGGTTTATAAAGAGCTATCGTTAAATTACGTAGACCCGATCGATCCCGAAAAGTTAATGCAGTCCGGCATAGAAGGCATGCTCGAATCGCTCGATCCCTACACAAACTTTATAGATGATGTTCATCAGAAGGATATCGATATAATTACAAAAGGCACATACGGCGGCATCGGAGCGACGGTCGGATTGCGTAACGACAATATAACAATTGTCGATTTGATCGAAGGATATTCGGCGCAACGGCAGGGGATGAGAATCGGAGACGTAATTATCAGGATCGATTCCGTGGATGTATCGAAAGATAATTATGAAACTCTGAGCGAACTGCTCAAAGGCGAACCCGGGACTTTGGTTACGGTTACTGTAAAACGGGAAGGTTCGAGCGAACCGATAGTGTTCAATCTGGTTAGAGAAGATATCGAAATAAAAAATTTATCGTACTACGGATTCTATCCGGAAAATTCAAATAATGCTTATCTGAAATTGAGCGGTTTTTCCCGCTCAGCCGGGGAAGAGGTAAAAAAAGCCTTGATTGAACTCGGCGGGAAAAAGGAGATCAAAAGTATCGTGCTCGATTTAAGAGGCAATCCGGGCGGATTGTTGAACGCCGCTATAGAAGTGGCGGAAAAGTTTTTGAAAAAAGGAGACTTGATTGTTTCGGTGGAAGGCAGAGACACGACCCAAATCAAAAAATATTATTCGGAGGAAGAGCCGATAGCCGGGGATATTAGAATGGCTGCGCTAATCGATCAGGGGTCCGCATCGGCTTCCGAAATAGTCGCGGGCGCATTGCAGGATCACGACCGCGCTGTTTTAATCGGAGAGAATTCATTCGGTAAAGGGTTGGTTCAAACTGTCGTTCCTCTTTCGTATAATACTTCTCTTAAAATTACTACGGCTCGATATTATACTCCGAGCGGACGTTCAATACAAAGGATTGATTATACTGATGAAAAAATTCTTCTGGAAAACCGAAAAGAGAAGAACGGAGTAATTTTTAAGACCGACAATAACAGAAAAGTTTATTCGGGCGGGGGAATAACGCCAGATTCGATAGTGGATAATACCACTAAATCCGACCTAATTCAAAATTTGTTGGCTGAAGGAATGTTCTTCCGTTTCGCGACTAATTTATTCAACAACAATATTAATACCGATTTCAAATCTTTGCCTGATAAATTCCTTATCGATAAATTCAAGGAATATTTGTTAAACAGTGATTTTAAATACGAATCGCCTTCCCTCCGTTTAATTAGAGAACTGTTGAAAAAGGCAAAGAGCGAAGGGCTTTCAGAGAATCTTATAGCGCTCTTGAAAAATGAAGAGAAGAATCAGGTTTCGGCGTTAGACGAGCAGATTGAAAAATACGGGAGCGAAATAGCCGGATTGATCAGGGAAGAGCTGCAAGCAAGAAGCAACGGAAGAGTCGCGCGTATAATCGAGTCTTTGAAGCACGATGCGCAATTCAATACGGCGCTATCCGTTCTGAATAACGAAAAATTGTATAAAAAATTGTTGAATCCTGATGTTAACTGAACTGCTTCTTATCTACTTGATTGCAATAGGCGCCGGCTTGCTGGGAGCGCTGGTGGGAATCGGGGGTGGAATAATTGTGGTCCCGGCGCTGACTTTGATTTTTAACATCCCCGTTCATTATGCGATAGCGGCAAGCCTTATATCTGTTATTGCCACCTCCGTCGCCGGGGCGAACAGATACGTCGAACAGGAAATTACTAATTTGAAACTCGGTATGTTTCTCGAAATCTTTACAACTACCGGAGCTCTTATCGGAGCATTCCTGGCGCTTATTCTACACGGATGGATATTGAGCGTAATCTTCGGCGCGCTCGTATTCGTAATGGCATTTTATTCTTTCAAAAACAGGGAAGAAAAAACAAATAATTCCGGTATTGATTACGAACCTGCTGAAAATGCTTTGTTGAATTTCGAAGATACGTTTTACGACAAAGCGGAAAAAAAGGCGGTCGAATATCGTGTGTTGCATCCGGTCAAAGGCGGATTTATTTCCATGCTTGCGGGAATCGGCTCCGGCTTGTTGGGTATTGGAGGAGGTATAATAAAAGTCTCGGTGATGAACGGATATATGAAAGTGCCGATGAAAGTTGCGGTTGCCACGAGTAAATTTATGATAGGAGTAACCGCCGCGGCTAGCGCCGTTTTGTATTTTCTAAACGGAGCGGTTAACTCGTTTATAGTGGCTCCGGTAGCTCTTGGCACAATTACCGGCGCCACTCTTGGAAGCATATTTATGAATCGAATCCCGACAAAATATATCAAAATAATCTTTATTGTCGTTGCCGGTTATCTGTCCGTTAGAATGATAATACGCGGCTTGTCAACCGGATTAAATTTAATGTGAGTCGATATGAATTTGAACAGGTATATATCGAAAGTATTATCGGCCGGGATATACATGACCGTATTTTTCTACCTTTGCGGAATTATTCTTGTGGTTGTTAACGGCAACGCCAAAGACTTTTTCTCGGTCGCAGGGATTGTTTCCTTAAAGGATTTCATCTCGAGATTAATTTCTTTCGACCCGGCGCCGTTTTTCTATCTCGGCACGCTTGTACTGATAACGACTCCGATATTAAGAGTTTTTTTTTCGTGTTACTACTTTTACAAAATAGGAGACAAGAAATTTTTCTTTATTACTATTGCCGTAGTTGTTATATTAGCGATGAGCATTTCCATAGGGCTGAGTTTTTCATTAAATCTCGGGTAGAAGGGGGTAGAGTTGAAGCGCTACAAAATTTTTATCGGCAAAGATCCGCAATATTCCAAATGTCCAAAATGTAATTCCCAATATACACTTCATCGCTCCAGGGCAAGAAATATGGCGGAGCAAATCGTCAAGAAAACGACATTTTATAAAATATACCGCTGCCGGGAATGCGGATGGCGCGGATATATGTCCACTATTGTTCTCGCGTCCGAATCGATTAAAGCGGTTCTTGTCTATGGAATTTTAATTCTCTTTACTGCTTATTTTGTGAGATTATTAATCGGCAGATTTATTGCGAATTAGTTCAAGCTTTTGAGGGAAAGATTAAATTCGAAGCCAGTTCATTATAAGAATTTATACGGCTTAAATCATGAATCTTAATTTTACTTCTGTTTTTAATAAGCCAATTAAGGGTAATCTTTAGTCTTTCCAAGTCTTGCTCGGTTATTTCTTTAAATAGTTCTACGGCGCCGTCGAAATAATCTTTTAAGATTTCGTCAAAATATTTATCGGATTCGGATATAAAATTCCGTATAAAAAGTTTTCCTTCGAGTAAAAGTAAATAGTCGTTTTTGTTCTCTCCGGCAATCTCAATCAAAGTCTTCGCTTTATTAACCGGTTCGCTCAATATCGAGGCTTTATGCAATTGCTTGAAAATCAAATTTATTACGTCTCTTATTTCCGCCGCTTCTTCGAATTTTTTTTCTTCGCTTAGCGCTTTCATCTTTTGCAATAACCTGTCAAGCGCAGACTGATTTTTCCCGCTCAAAAATTCGCGCGCCATTTCCAGTTCCTTATCGTATTCCTTCCGATCCTCGTTGACGCAGGGAGCTGTGCAGCGTTTTATGTCGAACAAATAACATTTTTTTTTCTTCGAGAATTCTTTCTCCTTGCATTCTCGAAGTTTGTAAGTTTTGTCGATGATTTCTTTAATCAGTCGAGCGATATCGCGGTTGGGATAAGGTCCGTAATAATCATTCCCGTCGAAGTCGAATTTGGTTGTTACTTCGACGACGGGGTAATTCTCCCGCGAGGTTACTCTTATAAAATAATTGCGGGTATATTTTTTCAATAATTTATTATAAGCGGGTTTATGTTTTTTAATCAGTTCGGCTTCGGCCAATAATGCAGTAAGCTCGGAATTTGTGCCCAGAAACTCAATCTTGTCGGCTTTCGTAACAATCTTTTTTGTTTTGCGGGGAGCATTGTTTACGAAATAATTGGATAATCTTTTTTTAAGAGATTTGGCTTTCCCGATATAAACCACATCTTCTTTTTTATTTTTGAAGAAATACACGCCGGGCGTATCGGGAATTTTAACGTAGTCGTCAGCCAGACTTTTTTTTATGATTCTATAGGATTTAGAGTTTGTCAGAGTTTGAAAGCGAATAAGATCCGATACCGTTTCGACATGATGTTCGTCAATTAGAAGGTCGAACATTTTTATTAATATTTTTGCCGTGGCCATCGCGTCGCCGAGTCCGGTATGTACTTTTCTGTGGCGAATTTTCAAATGCCTGGTGAGACTTCCGAGCGCTTTGCTGGGAAGTTCGGGATAAATACGTTTTGCCAGCTGTAATGTACAAACGGCGGGATTCTCCGGCATCTCAAGTCCTGTTTTTAAGCATTCGTATTTCAAGAAGGAATAGTCGAATTTGAGATTATGCGCTACAAGAACCGAATCGCCGAAGAAATCCAATATATCATTATATACGTCTTCAAAATAGGGAGCCTGCGCCACGTCGTCGTCGGTTATGCCGGTTAATCGGGTTATAAAAGGAGGTACTTGTCTGCCCGGATTTATATACGAAGAAAACGTATCGATAATTTTTTTATTCCTTATCTTTACAATTCCGATTTCGATAACTCTTTCGTTTCGCGCGGATACTCCTGTGGTTTCGAAATCGAATACGCAATATTCGGCTTTATCCAGTTTTATTTCCGTTAATTCCATGTCCCGCAAAATAATATATTGATTATTCGTCCGTCTGTTTTATATTGTAATTTACATTACTAAAATATACGGAGAAAATTTAATTGAAAAGACTATTCAGAAGACAAACCGAAAAGGCGGGGTTGCCGCCGGGCAGTCTTGTCTATACAGGTTACAAATCCGCAGAAAAAGTAAAAATAAAACTTATTCGATACAACGAATCCGATTACAGTGAATATGATATCGAAAACGTCGGCGAGCTCGAAAGCTTTAAAAATACAGAAGGTATTAAATGGGTAAATATTACCGGATTGCATCAGGTGGATATATTCGAAAGTTTCGAAAAAATGTTCGGCATTCATCTGCTTACCCTTGAAGACGTACTTAACGTCAACCAGCGTCCGAAATTCGACGACTATGACAATTATTTATTTGTTGTATTGAGAATGCTGAGTTTTAACAAGGGAACAAATGAAATTGACAACGAGCAATTAAGTCTTATAGTTACAAAAGAATTCGTATTTACGTTTCAGGAAAAAGAAGGCGATGTGCTCGATAATCTCAGAAACAGGATTAAAAACAACAAAAACAGAATTAGGCGTCTAGGAACCGACTATCTTGCATATTCGATTATCGATACGGTTATAGACCACTATTTTTATCTGCTCGAACAGATAGGCGAAAAAATCGAGGCGCTTGAAGAAAAAATGGTCAAAGAACCCGAAGACGGCAACGTCGAAGAAATTCATAAACTTAAAACCAATTTGATACTTGTAAGAAAATCGTCGTGGCCGGTAAGAGAAATGGTCGACAATATTTTGCAGAGCGAATCAGAATTGCTGAGCGACGTCACATATAATTATTATCGGGATGTGTACGACCACGTAATCCAGATTATCGATATAATCGAAACATACAGGGAAATGGTTGCGGCGGTCATGGATATCTATTTATCGAGCTTGAGCAATCGGATGAACCAGGTAATGAAAGTTCTTACAATTATTGCAACTATTTTTATACCCCTTACTTTTATAGCAGGCATCTACGGAATGAATTTCCGTTATATGCCCGAACTTGAACACCCGTACGGTTACCCGATTGTTTTGTTTGTAATGCTTGTTATCGGATTGTTTATGCTCTATTATTTCAGAAAAAAGCGTTGGTTATGAATCCGTAATTCTTTATAATTATTGTTCCGAATTTATTTTAAATTAAAAAAGAAAGTTATGAATATTAATATATTGTTTATAGGCGACATAGTAGGACAACCCGGGCTCGATATTGTTCAGATGTGGCTGCCCGGCTTACAAAAAAAATACAGAGCCGACCTTACGATCGTAAACGGCGAAAATGCCTCCGACGGGAAAGGGTGTACCGAAAAGGAAGCAAAGGCGCTCTTTGATCTCGGCGTCGATGTAATAACCGGCGGAAATCATACGTGGGATAAACATCAATCTCAGGAATATTTGCGTAAAGATAACCGCGTCATTAGACCTCTTAACTACCCCAAAGGCACTTACGGCAACGGTTACTACATTGCCGACACCAACAAGGGAAAAGTAGCGGTAATTAATTTGCAAGGCAGAGCCTTTATGGCTCCAATCGACTGCCCTTTCAGAACGAGTGAATGGGCGCTGTCAAAACTCGAGGGGACAACAAAGGTTATAATTGTCGATTTTCATGCGGAAGCTACCGCTGAAAAACTTGCAATGGCGAATTTCCTCGACGGAAAAATCTCCGCTTTAATCGGTACTCATACTCATATTCAAACTGCAGACGAAAGAATTTTTCCTAACGGCACGGGTTATATTACGGATTGCGGAATGACGGGTCCGTACGATTCGGTAATCGGCATGAAAACCGACGCGGCGATTAACCGCTTCCTTTATCAAACTCCTCAAAAATATCAGGTGGCGAAAGATAATGTGCATTTGTGCGGATTGTTTTTGAAGGTAGACGCTGATACGGGCAAGACAATTGAAATCGAGAGAATCCTTATTCCGGAATTTAATAAAACGGTTCCTGCAAATTAAATTCTCTTTTTTCTGCGTATTATTTTTCTCTTTGGAATGAAATGAATAATTTTCGAATGAGATTTTAAATAAATTGAGCGTTATTAAATGGCTGTTATATTAGACGGTAAAAAAATAGCATCGGATATCAAAGCCGAACTCAAAGAAAGCATTCGAAAACTGAAATCCGAAGGGAAAACGGTTCCGGGATTGGTTGCAATTCTGGTAGGCGATAATCCCGCCTCTAAAGTATATGTCTCCTCTAAAAGCAAAGATTGCGAAGAGATTGGCATAAAATCGAAAGTTGAATCATTACCCGAAGATACGACCGAAGATGAATTGCTTAATTTAATTCGAAAATATAACAACGATCCTGAATATCACGGAATTCTTGTTCAATTGCCTTTGCCGGGGCATATCGACGAAAATCGAGTAATCGAAACCATTGTCCCTTCGAAAGATGTTGACGGATTTCATCCGCAGAACGTTGGAAATCTTGTTATCGGAAAAGACACTTTCTATCCGTGCACTCCTTACGGCATAGTTGAAATTCTTAAAAGATATGATATCGAAACGAGCGGAAAACACGTCGTAGTGGTCGGCAGAAGCAATATAGTCGGCAAGCCGGTGGCAAACATGATGTTGCAGAAAAAAGAAGGAGCTAATTCGATTGTTACCGTATGTCATTCGGCCGCCAAAGACCTGTCGCGTTTTACTAAAGAAGCCGATATTCTGATTGCCGCCATAGGCAGACCTAAATTTATTAAAGCGTCAATGGTAAAGGAAGGCGCGGTTGTAATCGATGTCGGCATTAACAGAATTGAGGATAAAACTACTAAATCAGGATACCGGCTCGTAGGAGATGTGGATTATGAAGAAGTTTTTGAAAAAGCTTCATATATTACTCCGGTGCCGGGCGGAGTAGGGTTAATGACGCGCGCAATGCTATTACGCAACACTTTCGAAGCATACCAAAAGATAATGGGTAATTAATATGGAATCGAATCTTCTTGACAAAATAATTTCACAAGTGCTCGTTGAAAAATCGCTACAGGAATTTTATTGTAAAGGCGGAACATGCGAAGGCTGGGAGCGTAATGTAGTCGATCAGCCGATTGCAGTTAAAAATATTATCGACAACGGAGCCGACCGTATTGCCGCAGGTATGGGCGTAGGAGACGAAATTCCCGATAAGTCGATTGCGCGTATGATCGATCACACGCTTTTAAAACCGGAAACCACGCCCGACGATATAAAAAAATTATGCGAGGAAGCCAGGACATATCATTTCGCGTCGGTATGCGTTAATCCTTGTTTTGTTTCCTTATGCAGAGAGTTGCTGCAGGGCTCGGATGTTAAAGTTTGTACGGTTATCGGATTCCCGCTCGGAGCGACAACTACCGAAGTAAAAAGATTCGAGGCGGAGCAGGCATTGAAAAACGGAGCGCAGGAAATCGATATGGTTATCAACGTAGGTATGCTTAAACAGGGTAATTATGACTATGTCTTCAACGATATTAATCAGGTCGTGCTCGCGGCAAAAAAATACAACGCCGTATGCAAAGTTATTATCGAAACGGCTCTCCTTACCGATGAAGAAAAAGTTAAAGCATGTATAATAAGCAAAGAAGCCAAGGCTGATTTTGTAAAAACATCAACGGGATTCAGTAAAGGAGGCGCAACCGCAGGCGATGTTGCGTTGATGAAATACGTAGTAGGATCATCGGTAGGCGTGAAGGCGTCCGGGGGAATCAGAACTGCCGAGGACGCCATGTTGATGATTAAAAGCGGAGCCGACAGAATAGGCGCAAGCGCTAGCGTTAAAATCGTAAAAGGCGAATCGAATACAGGCGGCGGTTATTAATGGTTCTCGATTTAATCGTTTTGAAAACCGACGACGGCTACACTGCCGAAATTCCTTCTATGAAAGGTTGCGAAAGCTGGGCTCATTCCGAAGACGAGGCTATTGATAAAACTTTGGAACTCTTACGGTTTTATCTGCATGTTAAATCCGATTTTAAATTCAAAATAGACAGGGCAAGGAAAGAAGGAAATCAAATTGTTTATAAGGTAATCTTCAACAAAGATTTATGAGAAAATTTCGTACCGAAAGCAGAATAAAAAAAATTTCCGAAACGATCAGGAATCGTCAGTTTTCGCTTAGAGTCGTAATTGAAAATGTACACGACCCGCACAACGTAAGCGCAGTATTCAGAACGTGTGACGCGGTCGGAGTTCCGAAAGTTTCACTGATTTATACAGTGGAAGAATTTCCTAAAATAAGCAAGGTAACTTCGGCTTCGGCTAATAAGTGGATCGAAACCGAAAAATTCAATAGTATCCAAGAAGGTATCGACTCTCTACATAAGGAAGGCTTCAAAGTTTATGCAAGCTATCTCGATAAAAATGCAATCAATCTTTATGACCTCGATTTGACGGGCAAAGTAGCTCTGGTTTTCGGAAACGAACACAGAGGAATTTCCGAGGAGATGAAAGAACAAGCGGACGGACTTTTCTACATACCGATGTACGGAATGATTCAAAGTTTGAATATTTCGGTAGCCGCGGCAGTTACTCTTTACGAAGCTCAACGACAGAGAAAAGTAAAAGGAATGTACGACAAAAGCGAGCTCACCGAGGAAGAAATAAATAAACTTATCGACGATTGGTGCGAAAAATGATTCAAAAATTCGAAAAAGTAAATAAAATTAAAGGCGAACTTCGACTGCCTGGCGACAAGTCGATTTCTCACAGATCCGTAATGTTTGCTTCGATGGCTGAGGGCAAATCGCTGATCAAAAATTGCTCTAACTCCGCAGACGTTAATTCTACAATTGAATGTTTTAAAAAATTGGGCGCTCTTATAGAAAAGAAAGGCGAATTATTAATAGTCAACGGAGCGGGCAGCCGTAATTTCAAAGAACCCCCGTCTGAATTATATGCCGGCAATTCAGGCACAACGGCGCGTTTGATTACCGGTATTTTGGCGGCGCAGAATTTTAAAACGGTAATAACGGGAGACGAATCTCTTTCTAAACGGCCGATGAAAAGAATTATAGAACCGCTGAGTCGAATGGGAGCCGCAATCGAAGCCTCCGATACGGGAACTCTCCCCATTACAATTTATCCTTCGGATAATCTTCATGCTATTGAGTATGAATTGAAAGTACCGAGCGCGCAGGTTAAAAGCGCCGTCATTCTTGCGGCATTGCACCTGGAGCAAACAACGGTTATTTACGAGCCGGTTCCCACTCGAAATCATACCGAAATAATGCTCGGACTGGAAACAGAGTTATATAAGAACGGAAAAAAGATTTACGCTTCTGCAATAAATTATCCCGAGCCCTTTGAAATGACAGTCCCGTCGGATATATCCACGGCGGCTTTCTTTATTGCGCTTACTCTTCTTGTACCCGGTTCGGAGCTTGTCATAAAAAACGTTTCGTTAAACGAAACGCGTACGGGCATCCTTGCCGTATTGAAAATGATGGGCGCCAATATTTTGATTGAAAACGAAGCATCCGAAAACGGAGAAAAAACGGGCGACATCCGCATTTTATCGAGCGATCTTGTGAATACTGAAATCTCGGAAGAAATCATTCCAAACATCATCGACGAAATCCCGATATTATCCGTAGCCGGAGTTTTTGCGGAAGGAAACTTCAGAATAAACCATGCAAAAGAATTACGATATAAAGAATCCGACCGGATAGCCGCGCTTTGCAGCAATTATAAAAAACTCGGACTCGACGTTGAAGAATTCGAAGACGGTTTTGAAGTAGGCGGAAATATTAAGAATAACCATGTCTTATTCGAAAGCTATGGAGACCACCGCATAGCTATGGCGTTTGCCGTTATGTCGATGGCGCTCGAACGGGGCGGGAGCGTAAACGAATTTGAATCTGTCGCCGTTTCAAATCCCGATTTTCTTAAACAATTAAATGAGATTGTCGCGTAATTACAGCTCGAGTATTTGATGCTCGAATTTATTAATCGACAATTCGTTATAAATCCATCTGAGTATGTCGAGTCCGTATTTATTGGCAAAGTAGGTAAAATTCAATTCCCGTTCCTGTAGATTTTCATTCGGATATAAAACGTTTTGTATCTTATTGAGTTGCCTTATCGTTACCTCGTGCTTCCTTCTTTCGGCGTCGTTGGCTTTTGTTCTTAAGTTCTTCAAACTTTCGTTGATCCGATTCCCGGTCTTTTCGGTTAAATCGAGCATCGTTTTGTCGATCGCGCTAAGATGTTTTCCCAGTTCGTTTAGAACGGCGCTAATTTTTTCCTGAGCGTCTTCAAAGAGAGCGTCGATATTGTTGCCGCTGTTTCGGGCAATTATCTTTTCAATTAAATCTTCCTGCGGACTGAATGCCTCTTCTATTTTCAACTGATATTTATTCAACAGAGATTGTATGTTATTTTCAAGAATCGTCGCTGAAGCTCTCGGGTATATATACGGCGAGATAATCCCGAAAAAATTATATAAAGGCGTCAACTGTGCAAAGTAACTTATTTCGGCAGGTCCAGCTATATAGAAACCCGTAGGCAAAAGGTAATCCTGGCATATCGGTCTCAATAACACATTGGGGCTGAAACGTTCCGGAGCAAATTCCAGCTGCGCAGTCATATCGTCGTATGAAAATTTTTTCCTTCTGCCTTTTAACCGGAAGCCTTCGTCTGTCGGTTCTATAGAAAGTCTTTCGTTTTCGTCGAGGTAAAAAAGATTTACAGGTTTAACTTTTACCTGAGCGTGGTAAATCTCTTCCAGTTCGGCGCTGCGCTCGACCAATGAAACGGTATGCTCTTTATAGTCGCTTAGTTCTTTCTTGAATACCGGAGTTAATAATTTTTTTACTTCCGGATCGGAAGGATTAAATACAACCAATCCGTACTCGTCGAATAATCGGATTAGTAAATTCCTGAAGCTTTCCAAAAAAGTGGCGTCGGGTTGATAAAACGATTTGAGCAAATCCATTAATGTCATTTTAAACTCCGATTCACGGAGAGAAGAAGATAATTCTTCCAGCAGTTTCCTTAGATTGTCGTTAAATTTTATATTGCCCACGCTCCCTCTGTTAACGGCTTCGTCGAGTCCGTCGTCGTACATGAGAGTCCTGAGCGAATTATCCCGGTCGAGTATATTAATTTTTCTTACTTCGTCGAAATCGTGGTCGTCGGCTTCCAACCAGAATACGGGAACGAAATTGAATTTATCGTATTTATCATTTAAGTATGTCGCCAGTTTGATGGCTGTAATAGTCTTGTAAAACGTATAAAGCGGTCCTCCGAAAATACCCAATTGCTGTCCGGTAACAATCGCTATTGTATTTTTCGAATTTAGTTCCTCTATGTTGGAAAGCGTAAGTTTCGAAGCGCGGATGTTTTTGTACTGTTCTTTGATTATTTCCGTTACTTTTTCTCTGTGTGGTCGTTCGTATGAATGAAGAGAATCGAATAGCTTTTGATATCCCTGTTCGTCGCGAAAGTTTTTGCCGTAAAATTTTTCTACGTTTTCGAATTCATAAAGATAATCGAGAAAT
Organism: Melioribacter sp.; assembly: GCF_049325435.1. Classification (NCBI taxonomy): domain Bacteria; kingdom Pseudomonadati; phylum Ignavibacteriota; class Ignavibacteria; order Ignavibacteriales; family Melioribacteraceae; genus Melioribacter; species Melioribacter sp. The sequence continues at coordinate 184,058 of NZ_JBMOLD010000012.1, forward strand.
AAATTCGGATGTCCGGGTATGTCCGAATAATTTATGTACATTATTGACCTCAGACTTAATGAAAAATATTTTATATTTGTCGAAGTAATAATATGAAGATTTTACAGTGTCAAAATAATAAAAAATCCAATAGACTAAAATCGATAATTTGATAAGGGGGAACTTAATGTCGCGGGAATTTATTATCTCCGTAGACCTCGGAGGAACAAAAATATTGACTGCTCTGGTCGATAAAGATAATAATATCGTATCGCGTATAAAAATTCCTACTTCTTTGAAAAAAGGAGCGGACGGTTTGGTCGACTCGATCTCCGAGTCGGTAACAGCGATAATAAGGGAAAATAGCCTGACCGAAAAAAATATTAAAGCCGTGGCAATGGGCGTACCCGGTACGGTTAATCCCTTTACTGGAATAATAGATACCGCTCCGAATCTCGGGATCAATAATTTCAATATAAAAGAAGCTCTCTCTTCAAAAATTTCGATGCCCGTTTTGATTGAAAACGACGTTAATCTGGCAGGACTGGGAATCAAGAAATTCGAGTTCGGGGATGAAGTGAAGAATATGCTGGTGGTGTTTATCGGAACGGGAATAGGAGGCGCTCTGTTCTTCGACGGTAAAATCTACAGAGGTTCCAGTTTCTACGCCGGCGAAATTGGTCATATGCTGGTTGACAAAAAAGGCGCGTTTGCCACAAAACCCAAAAGAAGAACTTTCGAAAAGACTGCCAGCAGAACTGCAATTGAGGAAACTATTATTAAAGAAATCCGTAAGGGAAAGGATTCGATACTAAGAAAGTACGTAGAATCCGGAAAGAAATTAAAAAGCAAAGTATTGCTCGAGGCGTTAAAAAAGCAGGATAAATTGACGGTGAAGGTTCTGTCGAAAGCGGCGACAGTTACGGGTACTGTACTCGGTAGTTTAACAACTTTACTGAATTTCGATACCATTGTTCTGGGGGGCGGGGTAGTGGAGGCAATGGAGGACTTTATACTCCCGATTATTAAAGCCTCGTTTTACAACGGCGTTTTACCGGCTCCGGGTAAGATTGTCGAAATAAGAGCTACTAAATTGGGGGACGACGCTGCAATCTACGGCGGTATTGCCCTGGCGGAGGAATTCCTGAAATAATAATTTACCCGAGTTGTTCTTTGTATTTTTCTTCAATCGATTCAAGCTGAGTAGATAATTCCGTCCATTCTTCGAAAGACAGTTCGAGCTCTTTTTTAATGTTATTATAAGCGATGTTTTTTTCTTTTAAGAATTCCGGATTGTTAAATGTCTTGGGGTCGGCCAGTTCTTTTTCCAATTCAAGTTTAGTTTGCTCGAGTTCGTTTATTCTTTCTTCGCAATGGTATAATCTTTCCCTTAATTCTTTTGTTTCTTTATATTTTAATTGACGCAGCTCGGCTTCTTTTCTTTTGGTTTCTTTTCTGAGCGATTTGTTGGACTGATTCTGTCCTGCAGATTCTTCGAACGCTCGTTCTTCTTCTTTTTTCGATAAATAATAATCGATGCCGCCGTAATGAACTCTGAGGGATTTGTCTCTTAATTCATAAACCTTGTTAATTATCGGTTTCAGAAAATCAATATCGTGGGATACGATTATCAATGTGCCTTTGAAATCCGCCAGAGCGTTTTGCAGAATTTCTTTGGATGAATAATCGAGATGGTTCGTCGGTTCGTCGAGAATTATAACATTGCTTTTTGTAAGCAGGAGACGCGCCAAAGCGAGCCTGCTTTTTTCTCCGCCCGAGAGAACTTTCACTTTCTTAAATATCGAATCCCCCGTAAAAAGGAACGAACCGAGCAACGACCTTAATTGACCCGGAGTCAGTTCGTCGTTTACCGTTTGCAATGAATCGATCAGGTCGTCTTCTCCATTTAAAGATTCGGTAACTTCCTGTTCGTAGTAGGAGACTATTGTGTTATGTCCGTAAATTACTTCCCCGGAAGAGGGCTCAATTCTTTTGGCAATTACTTTTGCTAACGTAGTTTTGCCGGCTCCGTTGGGACCGACAATTGCAATTTTTTCTCCACGTTCTATTTTGACGTCAATATTTTCGAGCACTTTTAAGACGCCGTACGATTTTGAAATCTTTTTTAATTCAACGGGAATTGCGCCGCTCTGTTCCACTTCGGGAATACGGAAATTTATATGTTTTTCGTCGTCTTCGAGCTCGACCCTTTCGAGTTTTTCCAATTGCTTTATGCGGCTTTGGACCTGTCGAGCTTTTGTAGCTTTATACCTGAATCTTTCGATAAAGCGTTCTGTTTCTTTGATTTTCTTTTCGAGATTTTTTTCAGCTTCTTTTAATTGTATTTCTCTTTCTTTACGAAATCTTAAATATTGATCGTATGTGCCGGGGAAAAAATTAATTTTTCTGTTAAATATTTCGAGAGTTTTGTTTGTAACGTTATTAATAAAATGTCTGTCGTGCGAAACGATTATCAAAGCGCCGCGGTAATTTTTAAGAAAGCCTTCTAACCACATTAATGTGTCGATGTCAAGGTGATTCGTCGGTTCGTCGAGAAGTATTAAATCGTTTTCTCCCAATAAAATCTTAGCCAATTGAATTCTCATTTGCCATCCGCCCGAAAACTCTTCGGTTCTGCGATTGAAATCGGTATTTTTGAATCCCAAGCCCGTAAGTACTTTTTCGGCTCTCGCTTCAAGCGAATAATAATCGTTTTGCTCCTTAAGATGATGTATCTCTCCCAACTCCTCAATAAGCTCCTTTTTTTCCGCTTCGGTTATGTCGGCGGATTCCAATTGAGAAATTATCGACGCTTCTTTTTCTTCGAGTTGTTTAATGTCGGGCATCGAGGATTTTACTTCTTCAAGAAGCGTTCTTTCCTTGAATCTTATCAAATCCTGAGGCAAGTAACCGATTCTTGTCCCTTTTTGAATAAGTACTTTGCCGGTTTCAGGCAGTTCCAATCCGCATATTATTTTCAACAAGGTGGACTTGCCCTTGCCGTTGGAACCGACAAGAGCAATTTTATCGTCTCGATTGATTTTAATATTTACGTCTTCGAATAAGTTGTCGCCCGTAAATTGAACGGATAAATTTATTATGTCAATCATAAATTCTTATTTCCGAATAACTGCTACTTTGGACACCGCCACATTATTGGCGTCTCTGTCGTACGCTACAATAATATATATTCCGGAGGAGACGTAATTGCCGTCGTTGTCTCTGCCGTCCCAGTATGCAATTCTTCCTCCGGGGGCTTTGAAGTCTCTTATCAGTTTGTTATTGATATCTATTATTTTTATATAGGAATCGTCGATTAACCCGTCGATTGTCAGAGTGTTTTCGGCGGAATTATTGACGACAAAAGGAGACGGATAAACGAAAATCTCTCCGAAAGATTCGGCGGGCTGTAAAAATGTAGTTTCGATTTTTACAAGTCCGTAATCTGTGCCCGCATAAACAATCCCTCTCTTTTTATCGATTGTAATTGAACGTATCATGTCGTCGGGCAGGGGACTGTTGAGAGACGTAAAATAATTGATAACTTCGAATCCGTCGGATGAAAGCTGCAATAAACCTTTGTTTGTGCCTACCCATTTTTGATCCACGGCGTCGACGGCTATCGAAGTTACCGAAAGTCCCCTGAGAGAAGGGATGGAGATATTTAGCACCGAAGGATTTGAGGGATCCGGTATAATGTTCATACCGAGACTTGTGCCCACCCACAATTGTCCTCTGTTATCGACTTTGAGCGCCGTTATTGTGTTCGTAAGAAGTCCGTTTAATTGACTGATATAGCCCTGTTTGTCGTCGTTTGTGTTTGAGAAAGTTCCGTTTTCGTTATAGTAATAGAGACCGATTCTTCCCGAAAACAAACGGAACCATTTAGTATCGAACTGGTCGATTTCCAACTCGTATGCCAAATCGTTCGAAGACAGCAACGGTTTTGTGAACGAATAGCCGTACCAGTTGCCGTCGGTTGTCAGAACGTAAAGCTGCTGCAGGAAAGTGTTCTGAAGGTTTGTCAGCCAGACGTTGCCTTTGGAATCTTCTTCCATATCTGTGATTACAACAAAATTCGGATCGTTCGGGACTCCCGCCAACGGACTGTTTGAGCTGTTGTAAGCCGTGAGCGCTCCATCCTTATAAACGGCAAAACCTCTTCCCCAGGTGCCTAAGTATACTGCATTTGAAGTTCTTGAAGCGCGCACGCTGAAAACGTCGTTGGTTTGAAGCGAGGGAAATTTCTGATAATTCACTACGTCCCACCGGTTGCCGTCGAATACCATAGCTCCGATGCCTTGCCCGTCTTTTCCTGTGGCAATCCACAGGTTGCCATCAAGGTCTACGTCCATATTTAAAAACGAATTGCTTGGCGGGTTGTCCGGCTTTATTATTCTTTCGATTCCGTTGTCAAGTTCAATTACGCCTGCCGTTGTGCCAATATAGATATTCCCGTTATAAACCGTGACCGATTTAAAATCATAAGAATTATTGTTGTAGATTAACGATTCATTCGAACCGTCGTAGAGGTAAATCGAATTTTTTGTGGCTGCGTATATAAGACTGCCGTCCACGTAAACGTCGACAACGGGAACAGTTTGCAAAGTTAAAATATCCCAGGATGAATTGAATTCGTAAACGCCGTTGTCGGTAGCCGCAATTACTCTATTGTTATAGATATCGAATTTTCGAATCGTACCGAAGAAGCCCGAAGACGGCGACGAATAATTATCCCATGACTCGGGCGCGACAAGATTAATTGTCCCCGGTTTTTGAACTGCAATACCGGAGGAAGTAGCCGTAAAAATTCTCTCTTTTTTGATTACCGCATTTACGTTAATTTCCGTGGAAAAATTTCCGAATTTTGTAAAAGTGTCGTAAAGCGAATAATTATTTTTATTAATCAATACAACGCCGAAAGAAGTGGCTACGAAAATTGTGTCGCCTCTGGCATAAAGATTATTTACTCTTTTTTGAGATTTATCGGACTTATATATATCGAGGATGTTTTTTGTCTCGCCGTTTTCAGTGTCGTAAAAAATTACATAACCCTCTTCTGTGCCGAACCAAATGTTCTTATCGGAATCGACTAAAATCGAAGTGAAATTCTGACTGTTGAGCTTGTCGGCTTTGTTTACGATTACGAACGAAGAATCGCTAGGATTGAACAAGTAAGCTCCTCCGGTTGTGGCAACCCATACTCCTTCATCGGACGTAGTTAGATCGACCACATTATCCATATTAGCATAGACTTCCCAGTTTAATATGTTCTGGGCGTAGATATTCACACAAACAAACAAGAATAACAAAAGGCTTTGGGTTAATCTAAACATATTTTACCGCAAGTTATTATAATTGATAATAAAAGATAATATTTAAACTACATAATTGCATTTAACGAGAAAAAAATAGGAAATGAAAAAAAGATCAGAAATCAAGCGGTGTTCCTGTGAAGCATTTTTCTCATGGCGTCGAGATGGTTCGGAGCTAAATTGAATTTACCCAGATTGTCTTCGTCGTTTTTTTTACCACCGTGAAAATCCGAGCCTCCGCTTTCCAGAAGACAATATTGATTTACGATGCCTTTATAAAACCCGATTTGATTGTCGTTATGGCTAGGATGAATTACTTCAATGCCGTCGAGACCCGCTTCGATAATATTGACAAGAATCGATTCCTTGATGAAACCCGGATGAGCGATAAACGAAAGTCCGCCGGCGTCTTCAATCAGTTTCAAAGCGCTTTGCGGTGAGAAATGAATTTTCCTTTCGTATGCGGGTCCTTTGTCGCCGATATATTTTTCGAACGCTTCGAAGTAATTGTCGATAATTCCGAGGTCGACCAGCGTATAAGCAATATGGGGCCTGCCGATGGCGGAATTTTGAGCTCTGTCAATAACGTCGTCGATTTTAATATTCATTCCGAGATTTCTCAGCTTGTCGACAATCCTTTTGGCGCGGTGGTAGCGTTCTTCTTTGAAAAAAGCGAGATATTTTTTCAGCTCTTCGTTTTTATAGTCGATAAAGTAAGCCAGTAAATGAACTTCAACATTGTCGATGTCGGTGCTTATTTCGAGTCCCGGAATTACTTCTACTCCGAGATCTTTTCCGCATACAATAGCTTTTTCCAATCCGTCGATCGTGTCGTGATCGGTAATGCTGATTGTGCGCAAACCTTTTTCGTAAGCCATTTGAACAATTTCCTCGGGCGAATAGGCGCCGTCCGAGTAGGTAGTATGTATATGCATGTCAATCATATTAGCCGTATAGTTCCTTGAATTTTTCGTAGTCTACAATTCTTATATTCGGTCCGTCGATCTCGATCAAACCTTTTTTGGCAAAAGAATGGAGAGTTCTTGAGATTGTTTCTCTCGAAGTGCCCGCCATATTTGCAATATCCTGTTGAACGGGCAATTTTTCGAGTTCGACTTTGCCTTGTTTTATTTTGCCGATACTTTCGGCAAGTTCGAGTAAGACCGTCGCCACTTTACCTTCGGCGTCTTTGAGCGAGAGCGCTTTTATTTTAACGTCGGCAGACCGAAGGCGGCGCGTGAGTTCTTCGAGAAGCGCCAGGGCTACGTCGTGATGCTCCTTGAGCAATTCGATAAATTCGTTCCTCTGTATAATAAAAATCTCCGAGTCTTCGATTGCTGTAACCGTAGCCGACCTGGCTTGTCCGTCGAGAATTGCCATCTCGCCGAAAAAATCATTCTCCGAGAGTATCGACAGGATAACTTCTTTGCCGTCCTCGCTCGTACGCGATACTTTGACTTTGCCACTCAGAATAATGAACAGCGCAGTGCCGGATTCGTCTTCTTTCAATATTACTTCATTCCTGGAATATATCTTACGAGCGCCGGAAATTTCAATACTTTTTAGAGTGTCATCAGGCAAATTCGAAAAAATCGGCACGTATCTAAGGAAACTCCCCGCCTCCATATCCCTTCCCGAAGTTAATTTAAGAATGATTTTATAAAAATAACTTTTTATAAATCATTTGACAAGTAATTTTATATGTTGTAAAAGTAAGGAAAATAATATAAACGGATTGTATATCCATTATTTGAATTTAATAAAAAACAAGCCGTTTTCCTAAATTAATTAGAACTAATGTTCGCTTTGGTTTAACTAAAACGGTTAATCTAAAAATACTATTAAAAAATTACAGAATCTTAACGCCTCTAAATTGAAAAAGGGGAGATAATTGGTGTAAATTCATTTTTAGTTGAAAATAAAAAAGAGAGACTCCTGAAAAATTAGTAATTTTTGGTTTAGGCAACTAAAAAAACTAAAAGGAGTCTCTTATGCAAAATACAAATAATAGGAACAAAA